>JBAXXZ010000105.1:0-6833 GCA_037127575.1 Bacteroidota bacterium
TATGGCTTTACAAGTAAATGTAAACGATATATTAACGCAGTTGTACTCCCAGCGTGGCGTGGTGGAATTTTTATTCGCCAACCGAGAGAATGTAACTGTGAATGAATTGTTGAACCGCAACGATATTTCGCAAGACCAATACCAACGTTTAAAATCATTGGATTTGGTGTACGAATACGAAAGCATTGTGAGTTTGAACGACGCGGTGGTAGCCATGTTTGAAGATTTTATGGAGATTGGGGAAGTGACGCCAGGCTTCATCAATGATTACATCAACGAACTCAACCGATATATTCGTTTTTACCAAGATGCACGTGAAATGCGCTTCTTGCGCAGCATTAAAAAATACCTCAAACGCATCAATGGTGCCCTCACCCGCGAAATCATTAAACTGCAAAAAAATGTGGATGATACTTACAAAAATGAAAGTAATTACCGCATCAAATTGCAAAAACTCGAAGCTTACCGCGAGAAACGTGATACCATCATCGACTTTATTAAAAAAACTTCAGATGTGGTTGAACAAACACGTGCCTTGTTCAGTTTAACCAACGATAGCGAGCTATACGGCATTGTACAATCCTTGAAGGTGAGTTTAATTGAAAACCTCGATTACTTGATCGAAATTCAAACCGACATCACCGACTTCATCAACAAAATTCAATTCCAACTCGATGTGTACAAAAAAGCACAACGCTTAAAGGAAATCAAAGACCATGGCACGCTGCACTTTAAAACCGGCTTTAAGGAAGTGGTGAGCAATGTGAACACCCTAAAATACAACGGGCATAAGACGCCAAAAACCAAAATTTCAGTAGATACTTTGTACACCGATGATGGACATATTTTGTGCAAACGCATTGCCGAAAAATACAAATTAACACGTTTAATGATTCGTGGCATTGCCGATAAAATGTCGTCGAACTTTAAAGACAAAGGATTAGAACAACAAATTAAATTAGACACCGAAAAACTCGTTGAACGTTTTTTAACCCAAAATAAAAACAATTTATTCGAATATTTGATTGAATACAAATTCCCTAAAGCCATTGGTACCGTTACGTTTGAAGAAAGGTTATCGCTCTTTGTTGAAATCGCCATGGAATACCAAACCAAACTCGATTTTAAATACCGTCTGAATTATTTTGACTATTTCGATAATGAACAAAAGAAAAAACGTTTGGGTTATACCCTCATTTTGCCAATAGAAGAAAAATCAAAAAGTAAAAAGGAAAAGGTTAATATTCAATAAGTAATAAATAATAATCAATAAGTAATAAATAACACCATAACAAATGCTCGCAGAAGATTTTAATTTACCAAAACAAACCCACGAAATTTTTGCTGTGATGGCCAGGGGCAATTTTATTTCCAGCAATGGCAGTAAAGAAGGCATGAATCGTTTGTACGACATTATCAACAATCCCGAAAACTTCGAACGTTTGCAAGCCTATTTTAACGTCATCCGTTACAACATTGAAAGAGGCAACAATTATTTTTATTTCTCCAAACTAAACGAAGCCAACAGTGAGTTAGAGAAAAAATTAGAACGCTTTGAACGTTATATCGACATCATCGATTTATTCGCCAGCATGGACAATAAAATCACCATCGGCAGTCGATTTCGTCCGAGTGAAATTGCCGAAGAATGTAATGCCAATGTGCGTTTGAAACAAAAATTACAAAAAATTCCATTGTACCGTTCTGAAACATTGCACAACAAAGTGCGCGAAATTTGCGATTTAATGAGTCGTGATTCGTACTTGGAATTGGAAGACGAAAAAACTGAATCATATAAGGTGTTGGATGCTTACACCTATTTGTTGGATGTAATTAATTCCATTGCCATTTATGAAGAAAGCGATAACAGCGACGCGAATACTATTAACTATAACTAATAACAGAACAACATAAGAATGGAAAATTGTCGAATACTGAATAGAATTGTTCAAATTAATATTGCCAACGTAAAATACACCGATATTGAATTGAGCGGTAACACTTGTTTTGTTGGGACCAATAACTTTGGGAAAACCTCATTACAAAGGGCCATTTTATTCTTTTACAGTGCCAACAGCCGCGGATTGGGTATTTCAGCTTCTCAAAAACCATTTGAAGAGCATTATTTCAGATACGAAAATTCATATTTGATTTATGAAATTGATACCGAAGACCACCCTTTCTTTGTGATTGTTTATCGTCATAATAAATTGGTGTTTCGTTTTGTGGATGCTGCTTATGATCCTGATTTTTTCTTCACCAGCAACAACGATGCCGTTAAAATTAAAGAGGTAATCAGTAATTTAGAAAAACGTGGCATTTTCATCTCCAACCAAATCGATACTTTCGAACGTTACCGAAACATTATCTTCGGTACTGAAACAGATAAAGTACTGTCGAAATTCCATTTATTAAAGGGTAACGAGAAGTACCAAAATATTCCGAAATCAATCACCAACGTGTTTTTGTCTTCCAAAAGCAGTATCGATTCGCGCTTTATCAAAGATTTTATTGCCAATTCCCTCACCACCGAAAACAGCTCCATTAAACTCGAACAAGTAGAGCGTCAATTGCGTCAGTTCAACGAAAAGTACACCGATATCGAAACCTTCTTAAAAAAGGATTCAACCCAGTTAATTGAAATGATTGACAAAAAGTACGATCAGGTGCACATGCTCAAAGGTCAGCAAATGGAAATGGCCGACAAATTAGGCAGCAGCTTGCGTTTTGCCGAAACACAAAATGAAGCCATTCGCGAATCTTCTAAAAAGAAAGAAGAAGAACTTGAAAAATTAAGCACTGAACATGACGCCTTTTTAGAAAATATTGAAAACAAAAGAAATGAAGCCCATGAAGAAATTGGTTATTACGACCGCACCATTCGTGATGCGAATAAAAAATTAAAAGGCTACAAAGACCAAAACATTGATGCCGCTTTGGAAAAAAATACCGAACGCGAATCATTGATGGTGGAATTAAACATTGCACGCCGCGAATACGAAAGCTTAACCTCCAATGTGGCCAATATTGAATTAAAATATTCATCCCTCATCGAACAATTAAGAAACGATAAAACGGCCTATATCAACCGCACCAATTCAAAAACAAATGAAGTGTTTAACCACTTCAACGAATTGCAGTTGATGCAAAAAAACGAATACAGTAAACGCGAAACCGAATTAAAACACAAACGCGATGAAAGTATCCAAGATGTAAATGCAGAAATTACCGCCAAACAAATTGAATTCAACGAATTAAAAAGCGAAGAAAAGGTAATTAAAAGCACCCGTTACTTCGATAACGAAATTCGTGACCTCGAAAATGAATTGGCCGAACTACGCGCCGTATCATACAAAAACAAAAGCGAACGTGCCATCAAACAAAACATGGTGCACAGCATACAACGCGAATGGGAAAACCTGGAAACCAAACTCAAAACTTCTTTAGGTAACCGCGTGAATCAAATCAACAATGAGGTTCAAAAAATTAAGGACGATATCAAAGAAATTGAAAGCAAATTAAATGTACAACACGATGCCTTTTATGGTTTCCTCGAAAAAAATGTAAAGAACTGGCACAATACCATTGGTAAAGTGGTAAACGAAAAGCTTTTATTCAGAACCGATATCAATCCTGAACTCAGCGAATCAACGGCCAATTCATTGTATGGCATCAGCTTAAATTTAGAGCCGGTTGATGTGGTGTCGAAATCAATTGAAGAATACCAATTTGAAAAAAATACCCGTTTGGCGCAAATCCGCGATTTGGAAGAATCTTTAAACCAATTTCAAACCGCCAACAACGAAGAAAAAATGTTGGCCGCCGATAAATACGGCAAACAATTGGGCGAATTAAAAGAGGATTTAAAAGTACTCAGCTACTCACTTGATTTAGCCGATAAACGCGAGAAAAAATTAAGCGATGAATCGGAAGATTGGAAAAACCGCGCCGGTAAAGAAGTTGAAGAAACCCTTTCCAGTAACCGCTCACGCTTAAACATCATTGAAGAAGAATTGAGCATCTTAAACAAAAAGAAAAATATTTTACTCAATGATTTTAATACCCAACTCGATAAACTCAAAGCATACAACGATGAGCGTTTGTCAGAATTAAAAGAAAGACAAGAATCCGACATCGCCGAATTGGAAGTAGAGAAGAAAAACTCTGTGAAAGGATTCGAAAATAAAGAAGATGAATTGATTGCAGAAAAAGATAAAAATTTCAAAAGCAAGGGCGTTGATTCAAAACAATTGAAAGTGGTTGAAAACCGCATGAAGGAGCTGCAAGATGCCCTTAAAGAAATTGAACAATACGCACAAATTGTGAGTGATTATTTAAAAGACAAACGCGAAAGCTTTGATAAATTACCTGATTTTATGCAGAAAAAAGAGGAATTCGTAAAAAACAAAAACGAATACGCTGCACAATTAGATGAAGCCAATGGCAAATACAATTCAAAGCGTTTAGAACTCAATAGTCAAAAACGCGCATTCGACGAGGAGTTAATCGAATTCAACAATGGCATCAATTTCTTTAGTAACAACTTTAGAGATACCCCACTCTACACCAAATACGCCGACATTATCGAACGTGCCGAGCCGCGCCGCACACAACACAACATCATGGATTTGTGTACACAATTGTTAAAGAATGATTCGCATTTTAATGAAGAGTATGGTGCATTTCAACGTTTTGTAAACGAATTTGCCGGTAAATTCCGCATCGATAACCACTTTAATTTTATCATCCGCAACGATGCATCACAAGGTGAATACGAGCGCTTTGCACAAAACTTGCGCTCTTTCTTAAATGAAAACAAAATCGAATTGTCAATCGCCGAAACGGCCACTCAAATTGGCTTGGTCACCGATTCAATTGCCACCAAGGTAAAAGAACTCAGCGGACAAAAAGAAAAAATTGAACACATCATTGCTTTAATTGCTGAAGATTTTAAAAAGGCTGAATTCGAAGAAAGTAAATTGATTGAGTTCATTAAAATTCGTTTGGAAGAATCCGACAACAAGGTGTACAAATTGCTCAAACGCATTCAAGAATTTAGAGAAGAAAATGGTTTGGTGTACAACGAAGGTTTATTCAACACCGACTTTGCCACCGGCCAAAAGCGCGAAATTAGCGGACGTGCCGTAAAATTACTCGAGCAATTACGCAACGCCATCAAAGAACAGGAACAAGAAGAAATCCGTTTGCAAGATTTGTTTGAATTAAAATTCAATATCAAAGAAGGCATGAACGAAACCGGCTGGACACATAAAATCGACAGCATCGGCAGTACCGGAACCGATATCTTAGTAAAAGCCATTATCTACATCACCTTGTTACATGTGTTTATTAAAGAGTCTTCACACCGCAGCAGCAAAGACTTTAAAGTACATTGTATTATCGATGAAGTAGGTCAAATTTCTGCCCATTACTTACGTGAATTATTACGTTTTGCGAAAAACAGAAACATCATGATGATTAATGGTTTACCTAATAAATCAGGATTAGAGAGCCATTATAAATACACTTATCAGTTCCGCCGCGAAGAAAACAACAACGTACGCATCTTCCCAAGTATTGTTACTGAGGTAGAGGCATAATTTTTTGGGCACATCCCATGAAGTAGAAAAAACCTGAAATATTATCGGGTGTTTTTTTACTTCATGGGTCGGGCTACTTCGGGCTTCACTTCGTTGCGGTTTTTTGGCTGCAAGGAGGCAGGCAGCCAAAAGAACTAAACCCTACGCATCCCTTGTGCAGAAAAGCCTTGAAAATTTCCAACACAATCCAATTTTAATATCTTCGTTTAAAAATCCCCATTTTTTCTAATTTAGTTGTACTATCTATGGCGAAAAAAATTACTTTAAGCAACAGCGAACAAGTCCTTGCTCATATTCAAAAATTGGATGCCTCCATTACCCTATCATTTCATATTTACGTGAAAACATTTTGTCGATCGATAAAAACATTAATGAGCGCATCAAATGGAACAATCCCAGCTTTTATTATGCCGGTGAAATGGCGCCATTCGATCCAAAGGAATTTAAGCGCGAGATCATGGTGTTTAATCTATTCAAAAACCGCATCATGCTTGTGTTTCCTAGCGGTGCCAAAATCAAAAAAAATAAAAGTCTGCTCGAAGGCAATTACGATGATGGCCGTCGCCTCATTGTTTTAAAGGATTTGGAAGATGCTAAAACAAAAATGAAATCAATACAAGCTATTATCAAAGAATGGTTGGATCTTTTAGACGCTAATTAAAGTAAAACTTTAGGTAGAGATTTTTAATCTTTATAAATTGGAAGCCTTAAAACCTATTTCTTTCCCATATTATTTTCTTTCAACAACAATCATCTTTAAGCAAAGCAAAATTGAATAAAATTGCATTATCGACATAGCGCTGTTCATTTATTCATGTAAACGCATGCCTAAATAGATTAAATTTGTAATAACCAACAATATTAAATCCATGAAAAAGAAAATCATTTTAGCAGCAGTATTGTTAACTGCCTGCCATACATGGGCCCAAGATAGTCTAGCCAAAAAGAGCGTGGATGATGTGCTTCGAAACAAAAAGGGTTTTGAAATTCTTCCCAAGCAAGGTGATTTGGCGATTGGTTTTAACACCTTTCCCATCATCGATTTATTTTTAGGATCCATCAACAGAACAACAGCTTATGCGGGTTCAAGTAATTTGGTGCAGTTTACGCAAAACGCCAACAATCAAATCATGGGAAAATATTTCCTTGATCCAAAAACAGATATTCGCGTGCGTTTAGGTGTGAATACCCTTGCCGGCAACATTGTCAATCAAGTTCAGGATGCCAATGCTG
>JBAXXZ010000106.1:0-6829 GCA_037127575.1 Bacteroidota bacterium
TCACCCGCTCTTTCATGCCCTCAAACTGCGCAAAACTTTCATGGCCACCACAAAAATTAATGTGCTCATAAATTTCATCACTCAATACATATAATTCAGGATGTTTTAAGATTACAGCCGATAATGCTCTGAGCTCTTCTTTGTTATAGACACTGCCGGTTGGATTACAAGGCGTGCTCAACATGATCAATTTGGTTTTTGTCGTAATGGCTGCCGCCAAACTTTGGGGCGTAATTTTAAAATCGGAGCTTAAGTCAGTATTCAATATCACAGCTTCACCTTCTGCCAATTTTAAAATCTCTAAGTAGCTTACCCAATAAGGCGCAGGTACAATCACTTCATCGCCAGGATTTACCAAACACAATACCGCATTGGCAATGCTTTGTTTAGCACCCGTTGAAACCACAATTTCATCTGCTGAATAATGCAAACCGTTATCTCTTTCAAACTTTTTGCAAATAGCTTCCCGCAATTCCAAATATCCCGATACATGGGTGTAATAAATGAAGTTGTCGTCGATCGCCTTTTTTGCCGCGTTTTTAATAATATCGGGAGTAGCAAAATCAGGCTCACCTAAACTTAAACTGATAATGTCAATGCCTTGCGCTTTTAGTTCGCGACTTTTACGGGCCATGGCAATGGTCTGTGATTCAGAAATTGTATTAACCCGGTTCGATAGCTTTCCCATAGTTGGTAGAATTAGGCAAATCTAATAACAAATATTTAAAGTTATTGTGATATCTCTGAACAGCTAAGTGTTTAAATTTAAAGGGTGTTTGGTTTTTAATCCAACAATAATTAGGTCTCTCATCACACCTTTCATATTGGCTACTTTGGGTAATGTGGCCCAAACGGCAAAACCAAATTTTTCAAACAGTTTTAAACTAACGGCATTATGACCAAAAATAAAGCCCAATAAGGTATGCACACCCAATGCAGGTGCCTCTTCAATGGCTTTCAATAAACAGGCTTTACCCAATCCTTTGCCTTGAAAAGCCCGTTCCAAATAAATGCTGATTTCTGCTGTGCCTTCATAAGCCGGTCGACCATAAAAGGAATTAAAACTCATCCAGCCTGCGTATTTGCCTTCAAGTTCCACCATCCATAAAGGTCGTTTATCAAAATTGTGTGCATCAAACCAAACTTGTTTTGAAGCTGTTGTCACCTCTTCCAAATCGGCCGTTACCATGCGCGAAGCCACTGTGGCATTATAAGTTGCTACCACCAATGGTAAATCGTTTTGTGTAGCGTATTTAAAATGCAGCTTCACTAATAAAATAAATTGTTGTAAGGGTAACGCTTAATGTGAATGGTTTTTACCATATCGTAAATGGTTTTTTTCAACTCATCAATGTTTTCCTTCTTTTGTGCACTGATAAACAAACAAGGATTGTTCAAGCTTTTCATCCAGGTGTTTTTGATTTCATCCAATGATAAATTTTCACGCAAGGTAGGCGTTAAATCATCCTCATCTTTGTGAACATAAGTAAAAGCATCAATTTTATTAAACAACAATATGCATGGGGTGTCGCCCGCACCAATGTCCTGCAAGGTTTGTTTTACCACGTGAATATGTTCTTCAAAATTTTTGTGAGAGATATCTACCACATGTATTAATAAATCGGCTTCACGCACTTCATCCAAGGTTGACTTAAAACTTTCAACCAATTCAGTGGGTAGTTTTCTGATAAAACCAACGGTATCACTCAATAGGAAAAATAAATTTTCGATGGTGACCTTGCGCACTGTGGTATCGAGGGTGGCAAACAATTTATTTTCAGCAAACACATTGCTCTTACTCAATAAATTCATCACGGTGCTTTTGCCCACATTGGTATAACCCACCAAAGCCACACGCACCATCTCACCACGGTTTTTGCGTTGTGTGGCCATTTGTTTATCAATCTCTTTTAAGCGGTCTTTTAACACGGCAATTTTATCACGCACAATCCTTCTATCGGTTTCAATTTCTTTTTCACCCGCACCACCGCGTGTACCGGTGCCTCCGCGCTGCCTTTCCAAGTGGGTCCACATACCGGTTAAGCGTGGCAACATGTATTGGTATTGCGCCAATTGCACCTGCGTTTTGGCATGGGCCGTTTGCGCCCGCTGCTCAAATATTTCTAATATTAAAGTGGTACGGTCAAGAATTTTTTTACCGAGTTCTTTCTCTAAATTTCTTTGTTGTGATGGCGATAATTCATCATCAAATATCACCACATCAATTAAGTTTTCAGTGATAAAAGCCTTTATTTCTGCCAATTTTCCCTTACCAATAAAGGTGGCCTTATCGGGTTTTTCTAATTTTTGGGTGTACCATTTTTTGGTCTCCAATCCATAGGTCTCCGCCAAAAAAGCCAATTCTTCAAGGTATTCCAAGGCCATGCCATCATCCTGCTGCTTGTTGATTAATCCAACTAAAATACAACTGTGATTAGGAATGGCCGTAGATACAGGGGATGGTTTCATTTAAATTAAGGGGTCGAAATATTGTTATTCGACACGTGTATAATATGTTGTTGCACGTACTCTGTTACCATTGTCGCTTGCGCTTCATTTAACTGCGCTGCAGGCATACTGTTTTTACCGTGTAAAATCATGTCTTTAATGGCATCGCTATTTAAAGTACTTACTGATAAATCTTTTGACCCGCTTAATCCTAATTTACCGTCGTTACCATGGCAAACCAAACAATTGGCCTTGTACAAAGATTCTCCATCGGTTGCTGCTGCTACCACTGAATCTTTAGGGATGGCTTTTTTCTTGCCATATACTTCTGCTAAACCAAAACTGCCAGTTATAAATAATAAACTCAAAGCGGCCAACACTTTGTTTTGTTTCTTAAAGCCGATTACTGCCAATGGTATTGCTGCCAAAACCATCACAACTTTGATGTAAAACATGTAATCATACTTGCCGCCAAATGGCACTTGGGTGCTCAAATAAATGCCGGTGGCCAAAAACAAAAAACTTACCACCATCTCAAAAATTTTCACTTTTTTGCTGAAAGCGCCCAATAAATCGACTTTGTTACTGAGTAATAAGATGGTTTTTATCAAATAGATCAATAAAAACAGGGTCACCACTAAATAGTGCAAATGAAGCATTCCTTTATACATAGTTTTTTTTAGGGTAAAAGTAGCAATATTACAATACATACAAAATCAAATATATATCGACTGTAAAATAAAACTTTCTAAATTTGGAGATTCATGAAAAGAAAAGGCTTTTTGTTTTGTTGTATATCGCTCTTCGGCTTATTGGCCTCGGCCCAAACAACCTTTCCTTTAAACGGCACCACAAATCCCATCAATACCTATTACGCTTTTTTAAATGCCACCATTGTGAGCGATTATGAGCACGAACTCAATAATGCCACCTTGCTGATTCAAAACCAAAAAATTGTGGCCATTGGTCAACAGCTTACCTTACCCGTAGGCACTGTGACCCTCGATTTAAAAGGCAAATTTATTTACCCTTCTTTTATTGATTTGTATTCCGATTACGGCCTTACTTCTGTAAAAAGCGAACGCCGCGGCTACGGTCCGCAAATGGAAAGCAACATGAAAGGGGCTTACGGTTGGAACCAAGCCATTAAATCGGATCAAGCAGCTTACCGAAATTTTGTGCATCAGCCCGACAAAGCAGCCGAATTACACAAAGCTGGTATTGCCACTGTGTTAACGGCATACAAGGACGGCATTGTGCGTGGAAGCGGGGCACTCATTGTTTTAAATAACAAAAAAGAAAACGAAAGCATGCTCATCGATCAAGTAGCAGCTTTTTATTCTTTTAGCAAAGGATCCTCAACACAAGATTACCCAAGCTCACTCACTGGTGCCATCGCACTTTTGCGTCAAAGTTTTTATGATGCCACCTGGTATCAAAACAACAAACAAAAAACCGAATACAATATCAGTTTGGATGAACTCCATAAATTAAAAAGTTTACCTGCAATTTTTGATGCCAACGATAAATACAATTGTTTAAGGGCCGCCAAACTTGGAAAAGAATTTAATATCAATTTTATCATCAAGGCCTCAGGCAACGAATATCAACGTATTGAAGAAATTAAAAACTCCGGCGCCAATTTTATTCTGCCTTTAAATTTTCCCGATCCCTATGAAGTGGAAGATCCCATCGATGCCGAAGCAATAAGTTTGGCCGATCTAAAACACTGGGAGTTGGCACCTTATAACGCTGCTGCCTTTGAAGCCAATAACATTAATTTTTGTTTTACAAGTTATGATTTAAAAGATAAAACTAACCTCCTCAAACAAGTGCGCAAGTGCATCCATTATGGTTTGTCGCGCAAAGCCGCTTTAAAGGCCCTCACATTTAATCCTGCATCATTTATCAATGCCCAAAATAAAATAGGGGCACTAAAAGAAAATTATACCGCCAATTTTTTTATCAGCGATAAAAATATTTTTGATGATGATGCCCAAATTCTCGAACATTGGCTTGGCAACGATGTAAGCCGTTTTGCTGAAATCAATCCCACCGACATACGCGGTAATTATGTTTTGAGTATCGGCAGCTATACCTATCCGCTTAAATTTAATGGCGAGCTCACAAAAATCAAATTACAAATCAATGTCGATACAGTGAAACGATTAGCGAATTTTTCTTTTGCAAAAGACCAATTGAGTTTTTCATTTGCCCAAGATTCTATTTTAAATTGGCGCGCTTCTCTTATATACGATGCACAAACCAAACAATTTAACGGTAAGGCCCAGCGGTCAAACGGCGATTGGTTGAATACAAATATTCGTTTTTTGTCGGAACTTGAAAAAACAAGCAGCCCCAAAGCCGCCGCAGTGAATAGTAATAGCATCGAATTGGGTAACACCCTTTATCCTTTTTCTGCTTACGGTTCCGACAAGGCAGCTTTTCTTTCTTTTCAAAATACAGCTGGCGATCTTTTAATTAAAGATGCCAATGTATGGACCGCCTTGCATGATTCAGTATTAAAGGAATACGATGTTTTAATCATCAACGGAAAAATAAAAGAAATTGCCAAAGACATTCAATTGCCTCCTAATTCAAATGTGCAAGTAATCAATGCCAAAGGCAAACACCTCACGCCGGGCATCATCGACGAACACAGCCACATTGCCCTAAAATCGGGTGTTAACGAAGGTGCTCAAGCAAGCTCTGCTGAGGTGCGCATGGGTGATGTCATCAATCCCGAAGACATTAATATTTACCGTCAACTGTCGGGTGGGGTAACGGCCGCCCAATTGTTGCATGGCTCAGCCAACCCTATTGGCGGACAAAGTGCCATCATTAAATTAAAATGGGGTGCCAATGCCGAAGATATGAAATTTGCTAACGCCGATGGTTTTATCAAATTTGCTTTGGGTGAAAATGTAAAACAAAGTAATTGGGGCGATCAAAACGTGGTTCGTTTTCCGCAATCACGCATGGGCGTAGAGCAAGTGTATGTTGATTTTTTTACCAGAGCCAAAGAATACGATTTTGCCAAACAAACCGCTGCCAAATCTTCAGATAAAAATGTTTTACTTGCCTTTCGCCGCGATTTAGAATTAGACGCACTCGCAGAGATTCTGAATAAAAAACGTTTTATCACTTGTCATAGTTATGTGCAAAGTGAAATCAACATGCTCATGCACGTGGCCAACCAATTTGGTTTTCGTGTAAATACCTTTACACATATTTTAGAAGGTTATAAGGTGGCCGATAAAATGAAAGCACATGGTGTGGCTGCCTCTACCTTTGCCGATTGGTGGGCTTATAAAAACGAAGTAATGGAAGCCATTCCATACAACGCGGCCATACTTACGCGCATGGGTGTGGTGACAGCCCTTAACAGCGATGATGCCGAAATGGCAAGACGTTTAAATCAAGAAGCAGCCAAAGCCATTAAATATGGTGCACTGAGCGAAGTAGAGGCTTTGAAACTGGTGACACTTAATCCAGCCATTATGTTGCACCTCGACAAACAAGTTGGTAGCATCGAACCCGGTAAATCAGGCGATGTGGTGCTTTGGAACAACCACCCATTGAGTGTTTTTGCCAAAGTGGAACAAACCATTATTGATGGCAAAATTTATTTCGACCGTAAAACAGACAGCCTGCGTCGCGAAGAAATGAAGGTTGAAAAGGCCCGATTGGTAGCCAAACTTATTAAAGAGAACAAACGAATGGGCGGACAAAAAAGTGGACGCACGCAAAAACCCCAAAGCAAAAACGAAAGATTGTATCACTGTAATACCATTGAAGGCGTTGAGGAGGAGCTCACGGGACAAAGATGACGCTAAATTCAAACATATTTAAACTAACGCTTCGCGAATTGTTGCTTTTTGGCTTCGTCTTAAATGCCTTTTTAATCGCAGCGCAAAATAAAAAGAACATTGTATTGCTTAATGCCACAGCACACATTGGTAATGGTAGTGTCATTCCCCAAAGTATATTGGTTATTAGCCAACAAACCATCGCTTATATTGGCGCGGTGCAAGGCAATACCTATGTGATTACAGATGCTGATTCAATTATCAACGCCAAGGGCATGCACCTATATCCCGGTCTCATCAATACCAACAACGTATTGGGATTACACGACGCCGAGGCAGTACGTGCCACCCGCGATTTTTCGGATGTGGGTGAAATCAATCCGCATTTACGTGCATTAATTGCATATAATACCGATAACCTCATTGTGCCAACCATCAAAACAAACGGCATTTTGTATACGCAAGTCACGCCCCGCGGTGGACTCATCAGCGGCGCATCGAGCATTATGGCCCTTGAAGGCTTCAACTGGGAAGATGCAGTATTGCTTGCCGACGATGGTATACACCTCAAC
>JBAXXZ010000107.1:0-6812 GCA_037127575.1 Bacteroidota bacterium
GTAAATAATTGTTGGGCAGAAAAAACATTTACGGCCAATGTCAATATTTGCGAAGGGCTTGAAGAATTGCAATTACAAAGCAAATTGCTGCTGTTCCCAAATCCGGCCAATGCCCGAATTAACTTTAAGCTTGAAAGCCCTGCAATTCAAAATAAGCAAAATCTAAATGTTATTTTGTTCGACGCCTATGGCAATTTAATGGATGAAAAACGCATTCAAGCAAATACTACCGAGGCATTCGAATTGGCTAATTATCCTGAAGGACTTTATATTATCAGTTTATTTCAAGACAATCAAAGAATAAGCGCTAAAAAAATAACCATTGAAAGAAACCAATAAACCTAAAGTGCTTTTAAATATTCACCGCTCAAAGGCTTGGTGGCAAATATATAATCCGGACTCATCTCGAAGATTTTTTCTCTGTCTTTTTGCGAAACCGATGAGGTGAGCACCACCAATTTTGGATTGAATTCTTTCTTATCAATAATCTCATTTAAAGATTGAATAAATTGAAAGCCGTCTACCACAGGCATATTAAGATCAATAAATATTACTTCCGGAAAAGCTTGAATACCTATTGAGCCTTGTTCTTTTAAATTATTTAAAAACTCAAGCGCGCTCTTTGCATTGCTGTGCGTATATACGTGTTTTGAAAAATGGTTAAATGCAATCAACTTTTCATTCAAAAAGTTATCCAAGTCCTCATCATCAATTATCATCGTATATTGATGTTTGAAAGTTTTTAATTCTACACTCATTTTTTGAATTTTAATATAAAAGTTGTGCCTTCGTTTATTTTACTTTGTACCGACACATTTCCGCCAAGGGTTTCCAATTGTGTTCTTATTAAAAATAATCCCATGCCTTTGCCTTCGCGATCAGTATGAAAACGTTGATACAGTTTGAATAATTTACTTTCATTCGCCAAAATGTCAAAGCCAATACCGGTATCTTTAAATGTAAGCACAATGTATCCCGCTTCAAGAGTAGTGTTGATGTTTATTTTTAAAGGACGCGCAAAATCTCTGTATTTGATGGCGTTGGTCAATAAGTTCATCAATATGCTGTCTAAGTACGATTTATTAAAATGCACTATCGGCCATTTCGTAAAGTTGGCATTGATTTTGGCCTTACTTTCTAAAATAATGTCCGCACACTGTTCCATTGCCAAATTCAAACTATTTTCAAATTTTAATACTTCACCTGGAACAGAGAAATTATCCTTTATGGTTAAGATTTGGGTTAAATCTTTTACTGTTTCATCAAAGCGGTTCGCGGCCTTTTTTATCCCTTCCAAAATTTGCGCCAAGGTTGCATTCTTTACCGGGTAATGACCCAATAAATTGGTTAATCCTAATAAATTCGCTATTGGGCCCCTTAAATTATGTGAAGTGATATAGGCGAACTGTCGAAGATCGGAATTGCTTTGTGTTAATTCTTTAATGAACATTTCTTTCTCTTGTTCGCGCTTTTTTAAATCAGAAATATTCCGCACAAAACAAGCAGTTCCTATCACCTCCCCATCTTGAAAGGTAGGGTAAAACGACGACTCAATCCATGTTTCGGCTGTCATTGAAATGGCTATAATTTCCGAAAAAGATTCGCCCTTTAATGCCCGCCCAAGATTTTTGATAAATTGAATAGGTACGTGATGAGAAACTGCAAATTCAATCAAAGACAATCCTTTTGACAAAACAATACCCGCCACATTTTTCATATGCTTCTCAAATTGTTTGTTAAAAGTAACCAAGCGATATTCTTTGTCAATGCTCCACATCATGTCGCTGGTATTATTAATGAGGGCCTCTAAATTTCTTTGATCAAAAGCACGCTCATGTTCAATCAATTTCTTTTCAGTCACATTATTTATATTAACGCATATACCGGTTATCTCTTGGCCGTTATACACCGGACTTAATGTGATTTCTAAAAATAATTCAGCAGGATTTTTGCTGTGTATCTCTACGCTTTTTATGATGTTATTGTTTACAACATCATTCATATCTTGTTGCATATGCGCTCTCTGAGCATCATTTACCACACTTAATATTGAATTGCCAATAACCAAGTGTTTGCTCGAATTACTGAATGTATAGTGATCAGCATTTTTATTAAACAGTTGTATTTCGAATTGTTTATTTAGTAAAACAAAACCTTGTGTGCTATTATTAAAAACTGCTTTTAGGTTTTCCTCAGAATTTCGAATTTTTAGTTCGGCATTTTTTGCAACGGTAATATTGTTCAGGGAAATACAAACGCCCATTACTTTGCTGTTTTCAATCACCGGGGTGTAAGTTGCTTTGTACCAAAACCCTGATTTAATTGCCGCGTAGACTTTATTTTCTATTGAGAAGGCCTCTCCACCAAGCGCGCGCAACAAATCCTGTTTTAAATAGCTTGACCTGTCTTTGTTTGTAAACTCAAAAATAGATTTTCCCGCACAAAGTTTTTCATTACCAAATTGTGTCAACAAATTGCCTTTCATTTTGCCATTAAAAGCCTTAACAATAAAATTGTGATCCACCAATAAAAAAGCATCTGTGCTGCTTTCAAATATAGTTTTGAGGTTATTTTCGGATTCCCTTAATTTGGTTTCAAATAGTCTTTTCTCGGTAACATCACGCACAATGATTGATGCGCCAGAAACCATTCCTAGTGAATAGATTGGTGAAACTACTACCGACACAAATAACAATCCCCCTTTCTTGTTTAATCGCTCTGCTTCAAAATACTTAACGGCTTCTCCTTTCAACAATTGCTCATCCACCTTATTCAATTCATCTAAGAGATGGTTAGGAAAAAGGTTTTTGACATTCATCCCAATAGCCTCTTCCGCAGTATATCCAAATAATTTTTCCGCCGCAATATTAAAGGAAGTGATAATTCCAGCCATGTCTCTAGTCAATATCGCATCTTGCGTGTTGTTGATGATTGAGGCCAACAAGACTTCCTGTTTTTTCTGCTTTATGTTTTCACGAATATCTCTTGAAATGACTGAAGCACCTGTTATCCTTCCTTCAGCATTATACATTGGTGAAATAGATAGGGATACATCAATTTCTTCTTTGTTTTTTGTAATGCGAACCGTTTCATATTGTTGAATATGTTTCCCTGTCTTTATACGCTCAATAATTTCAGGCCCTTCAAAATATCTAGCGTCTGGAATCAATTGTTGAGTATTTAATTGTTTCGCTTCCGCTTCAGTGTAACCAAATAATTTTTCGGCGCTTTTGTTCCAGCTAAGAATATTACCATCTAGGTTCATGCTAAATATTGCGTCTTCCGACGAATCCACAATTGAAGCAATAAAACGCTGCTGCTCATTCAATGTTTTATGTTCTGTTATGTCATCTACAAAACAACCAAAATAATTGGGTTCAGCGCTGTAATAAGTTAATGACAACCACTTCTGAATTCTTGGCACAAAATATTCTTCGGTTTGCGTAAGGCCGGTATCCATCAACTTTTGTACCCCGATCATAAATTCAGGCGGATTCGTAAAAAAATCTTCCCTGAACTCAGAAATCTTTTTACCAACTACATTGTGAAACTGAACAATATCCTCATAGGCTTTATTCGCAGAGATGTATTTAAAATCAATCACCTGATTGTTATTATCACGAATGGCCTTTGCATACACAAACCCATACAACAAATTCTCAAATAATTTATGGTACAAATTTTCGTTCGATAACAATATGGCTTCGGTTTTCTTTAAACTGGTGATGTCGTGAAAATTCGACACAAATGCCTTTATGCCCGGTTCATGCAATAAATTGGTTAATTTTCCTTTTAGCCAAATGGTTTCCTTTTTTTTCGAAATAAGTCGCGTCGTTTTTTCAATCGACTCACCGGGTCTTAATGCCAATTCATCAAATACATGTGCCGATTTTTTAATGTCTTCAGGAAACAAATACGAAACCATATTTTTGCCAATCACCTCATTGGCGCTATAACCGGTGGCTTCCTCAAAGGCCTGGTTAACTGAAATAATTTTACCTTCGGTATTGCTTAAAACAATCACATCCTCCGATCTTTCATGTAAGAGTCGAGAACGATTTTCTAAATTTAATTGCTCGCTTACTGTTTCGGTAGGACTATTTACTTTTTTAAAAAGCAGGCTGATCTCCTTCTCTGAAGGGCAAATTACACATTGAAACCAAAGGCCTAATGGCTTATAAAACTCAATACATGTTAGTTCTTTGTTTTCTTGAATCGCTTTTTTGATGAATCCAAAAGTTTTGCTGGTAATTAGATCTTCATTAATGTCCAGTATATATTTACCGATAATGCTTTCAGTATTAATACCAAGCCCATGGCTTATTTTATTATTCAGATAAAGCACCTTAAGTTCTTTGCTTAAGCAAACAAAGCCTTCTTCAATGTGCTCCATGATTTGCAAAGACGAATCTTTTTTGACCAAGGGCTCCTTAAATGCTTTCATTTTAATGCTTTTCATAATGTTTTATGATTAAATCATCATTCACTGTGGTTTTGTTAACCACATGGATTCATCAAAAAAAATTACCTAAATGAAAAGGTTTGTACTTAACATCTGAGAAATACATTCTGTATGTTCCGCTTATCCAAAACAAAATTACTAGATTAAGAAAATATCTAGTTGACAAAAATCAGGTAAAATAAGAAGCGTATGATGAAAATGCGCTTAGGCGTCGTAATCCACAACCACTTTTTCAGTGATTGGATGTGATTGACAAGTTAAGATAAAGCCTTCCGCAACTTCCGCTTCGGTAAGCGCAAAATTGGCATCCATTTTAACTTTTCCCTCCAAAACTTTGGCCCTACAAGTACAACAAACAGCGCCTTTACAGCTAAAAGGGGCATCAACACCGGCTTCTATGGCGGCATCCAAAATACTGATACTGCCACCCTCCAATTCAAAATCGGTTTCAACACCGTATTGTATCACCTTTATTTTGGCTTTAACATTTGCGCCCAAAGCACTTGCGTCATTTAATGAGGCGGCCTTGTTAACCGCATCAACTACGGCGCTAAAATATTCAATGTGAATTTTTTCTTTATCAATTTTTAAAGAATCCAAACTTTCTTTCACGTTCTCCATCATGGGTCCAGGGCCGCAAATAAAATACTCATCGGCATTTACCCCGCCAAAGTTCTCCAATAAAGCCAAGGATTTTTCCTTGCTTATCATACCGGTTTGCAATGTTGGTAATTCTGAAGTGGCTTGCTCATATACGTACACTAATTTCAAACTGGCATTTGATGCTGCCAATTGATCGAGTTGTGATTTAAAAATGGCGCTCGCCTCGTTTTTATTGGCGTATATTAAGGTAATATGGGAAGATTTTTCGACGTATAAAATACTTTTGATAATGCTCATCATCGGCGTAATACCGCTACCACCCGCAAACAAAACATAATTTTTTTTATGGCTACCCGATAAAATACTATGAAAAGTACCCATCGGCGTCATCACTTCAATATTACTGCCAACTTTTAATTCACGGTTAATAAATGTCGACATTTTACCGCCCAACACTTCCTTTATAGCCACCCTTAATTCCTTTTCATGTGGCGCTGCACAAATACTATAAGAACGACGCAACTCTTCACCATTAATATTGAGTTTTAAGGTAATGTATTGACCTTGTTTAAACTGATATTCAGGTTGTTGTTGCGGTGGAATATCAAATTCAACCGAAACAGCCTCTGCGGTTTCTCTGCGTATGTCCTTAACTTTAAGGCTATGAAAACGTGCCATATTTATATAAATAGAGCGCAAAAATAGCCCTTTTGCTAAGCATAAAAAAATTTATCTTTTCAGACCTTTTTGTCCATGATTCTTGTCATATTATTTTTCCGGCTATTGTTGCGAACATCTTTACACTTATATTTGTTATTCTTATAGCACAAATAAAAAATAGGAGTATTATGAATTTTGAAGAACTTTTCGAAGCCAAACTGGCACAAAATGATTTTATAGAACCAAAGGATTGGATGCCTGAGAATTACCGAAAGCACTTAATTCGTCAAATATCACAACATGCCCACAGCGAAGTGGTTGGTATGTTGCCCGAAGGAAATTGGATTTCACGCGCCCCAAGTTTGCGTGCTAAGTTGGTGCTGTTAGCCAAAGTGCAAGATGAGGGTGGACACGGTTTGTACCTATACACTGCCGCCGAAACATTGGGTATTAGTCGCGACGAAATGATCGATGCGCTTCTCACCGGAAAAGCAAAATATTCCTCAATCTTTAATTACCCTACCTTAACATGGGCCGACGTGGGCGCCATTGGTTGGCTAGTTGACGGTGCCGCCATTATGAACCAGGTGATGTTGCAACGTACTTCATATGGGCCATACAGCCGCGCCATGGTGCGCATTTGTAAAGAAGAGAGTTTTCACCAACGCCAAGGGTACGAAATCATGACCCATTTGTCGTTTGGTACCCCCGAACAAAAAGAAATGGCCCAAGATGCCATGAACCGTTGGTGGTTCCCAACTTTAATGATGTTCGGTCCGCCCGATGTTGAAAGTCCAAATAGCGATAACGCCCTTAAATGGAGAATTAAGCGCGAATCAAACGACCAATTACGTCAACGTTTTGTAAACCAAACTGTGATTCAAGCCGAATACCTAGGCATAAAAATCCCTGATCCAAAATTAAAATGGAACGAAGCCAAAAAAGGATACGATTACAGCGATCCGGATTGGAAGGAATTTAAAAATGTGATCAAAGGAAATGGCATTTGTAACAAACAACGCTTAGCCGATCGTAACAAAGCCCACAACGATGGTGCTTGGGTACGCGAAGCCGCCGCCGCCGGTCT
>JBAXXZ010000108.1:0-6795 GCA_037127575.1 Bacteroidota bacterium
GATGAGGCAAACTTGAAAACAAGCTTACAAACCTTATCTGTTGCTGTTTTATTGGCTTTAATGTTTTTGTTTGCAAGTGTTTGTTGGGAGGTTGTATTCGATTTGCAATTACCAATAAGTAGCACATTAAGTTCGGGATTGTATTTTAATCACCAATTTTCAAAACCATTGGCTATACATGCAGGTTACTTATCGCTATATGTTGCATTGGCCATTGTATTTATAATTCGGTCGTACAAGCGACAAAACAGCATTCAAAACAAAATGCTGGTTTTGGGTGCAGTATTTATTTTGTTTGTAGGTTTGTTTTTTCTTGCCTCAAGAAATGCCATTTTAGTGGTGTCGTTTATTTTGTTGTTTGTAATGCCTTTTTTTAGGCTTAAAAAAAAGTTGTGGTATTTTTCAGTGGTGTTAATTTTAATCGCACTCACTTTATCGGTTTTAAATAAAGTGCCGTATTTAAAACAAAGGTTTTCGAGTGAAATGGTGATGGATTTAAATTCCAATATCGGATTTACGGGTATTGAAAATTTTAAAGTACTGGAACCTCGTTTTGACAGGTGGTTGGCTGCTTTGGATTTGGTAAAACATTCACCTATTTTGGGTTATGGTACCGGCGATGAAGAAGCCATGTTAAAAACGGCATATATTCACAATGGTTTGTACATATCCTATATCTTGGAATTTAATGCCCATAACCAATATTTGTCAATTTTAATCAAACATGGCATCATAGGATTGTTGATTTTACTTTTGTCGTTGTTGTATTATTTAAAGCTTGCTGTGCAATCGCGTGACTTTATGTACTTATCTTTTTTATTATTAATTGGTATCGGCTTTTTTACAGAGAATATTTTGGATGCCAATAAGGGGATATTTTTCTTTGCCGTGTTTAATACTTTTTTTGGTTACAAGTGTTTGATGAAGGGAAATTCGCGCAACAGGTTATAGTAATAGAAATGCTGTAATCACCAGCTAAAAAATGAAATTAATCAGAGGATGAATTATACAATCACAAACAGCATAAGTTTAGCCTGAAATGATGGACGCCAACAAAAAGAAAATACTGTTTGTGATGCAATTACCGCCTCCGGTGCATGGTGTTTCGGTGATGAATGAAATTATTCGGTCGAGTAAAATCATCAATGAACAAATCCACTGCGACTATATAAATTTAGCCACTACCAAAGATATAAAGGATTTAAGAAAGAGCGCATTGTATAAATACTTTGTGACTTTAAAGATTTTGTTTCAAGTAATTTTTAAGTTGGCCGGTAAACGCTACGATTTGGTTTACATTACTATTTTTCCATTTGGTTTTGCATTTTATAAAGATGCAGTAATGGTGATGGCTGCAAAACTAATGCGTAAAAAGGTTTTGCTTCATTTACACACCTATGGTTTTAAAAAGGCTTCAGAAAAATCACCATTTGTAAAAGGCATTTACCGTAAGGTTTTTAAAAATACCAGGGTCATTTGTTTATCGGATGCCTTGGTTGAAGATGTTGAAAAGATTTATGAAGGAGAGGTGGATGTTTTGCCAAATGGCATTCCGCAGGTGAATTTTGAGAATACATATCATGTAAACAAGAATGTTCCTAGCTTGTTGTATTTATCGAACTTAATCAAAGGCAAGGGCATCTTGTTAATTATTGAAGCTGCGGCAATGTTAAAATCAAAGGGCATTGCTTTTAAGCTGAGGGTGGCCGGAGCTGAAGGTGATGTGACATACAATATGTTGCAAAAATTGATTGATCAATATGCCTTGCAGGATTTTGTAACATTGTTGGGGGCTAAATATGGGGAAGAAAAACTGGCAGAATTCAAACAAGCGGATGTGTTTTTATTGCCTAGTGATTATGATACCTTTGGTTTGGTATTGTTGGAAGCCATGCAGTTTGGAGTGCCATGTATTGCCACAGCTATTGGTGCCATTCCTGATGTAATAGGAGACGGAAGAGGGTTACTACTGAATAATTTAAAGCCTGAGGAGCTTGCCGAAAAAATGGAAATATTAATTCAATCACCTGACATGCGATTAAAAATTAGTGGCTTGGGATTTAATTATTTTAAGTCTAATTTTACTGTACAAGTATTTGAGCAACGGTGTTTGAATGTTTTACTTGGTAAAGCTGAGAAGGTGAATAAACGGCTAGTAAAAAATAAAGTATGAGAATCGCTATTTTGGGCACTCGGGGCATTCCCAATAATTATGGCGGATTTGAGCAACTGGCCGAGAACTTGTCCTTAGGCTTAGTGAAGAAGGGTCATGAGGTATTTGTATATAGCTCCAGCAATCATGATAATCAAGAAATAATATGGAATGGCATACACATTCTACATCAATTTGACCCTGAACATAAAGTGGGCACCATTGGTCAGTTTGTATATGATTTAAATTGTATTTTGGATTCACGTAAACGAAATTTTGATGTGATCCTTAATTTGGGATATACCAGTAGTTCGGTTTGGATGAATCTTATAAAATCGAGCACACGCGTGGTCACCAACATGGATGGTTTAGAATGGAAGCGCAGTAAATATTCAAAATCGGTGCAACGCTTTTTGCAGAAAGCCGAAAAGTGGGCCGTGAAAAGAAGTGATGCTTTAATTGCCGATTCAATTGGTATTGCGCATTATTTGAAAAATAAATACCATGTCAACAGCACATACATTGCTTATGGTGCCAAGTTGTTTAACGCCCCTGATGAATCTGTACTTTTGCCATTTAATGCCAAGCCGTATTTTTACAATATGCTCATTGCAAGAATGGAGCCTGAGAACAATATTGAAATGATATTAGACGGTATGCATGCCTCAAAGAGTATTTATCCATTTTTTGTGGTTGGAAACATTAAAAATAAGTTTGGTCAATACTTAAGTGCCAAATTCAATAAGGACCAACGCATTGTTTTTACCGGTTCAATTTACGATGAAAAAATCATCAATAACTTAAGGCATTATTCAAATGTTTATTTTCATGGTCATTCGGTTGGTGGAACCAATCCATCATTACTGGAGGCAATGGGTTGTAAATGCTTAATCGCTGCGCATTTAAATGAATTCAATAAGTACATTTTGAAAGAAGACGGATTGTATTTTACCAATGTACATGAGGTGTCGAGCATTATTGATAAAACCAACAAGTTGGAAGCACAAAACGCAAAGCACGTAGAAAGTAATTACAATAAAATACGTGATGACTTTTTCTGGGATAAAATTGTTGAACAATACGAAACTGTTTTAACGATTAAGTGATTTTTAATCGGGCTAGCAAAGCTCAGCAAAAACCTCATGCTTTCATTTTTCTTAATCACAATTACAAATTTCACCTAAAAAGAATTCAAAACTGATAATCAGAACCTGATATTATATTTATTATTTGCATTTTTAAAAAGGGTTTATTTATCAAGCGAAAATGAATGTATTGCATCAAGATAAAACGCATTGGTTTTTCAAAGCCAAAGATTTGATTATATATACCCTCTTGTATGTGCTTTGTTTGGTTTTTAGCTCGACTTATTTCCTCAATCATTATGAGGTACAAGATCTTCATCCTACGCAACTAATCATCAAAACAAGTGTGTCGCCGTTGGAACTGGTGGTGTATGGAAAAGGTAACACAGATTCTGAAATAAATTTTAAACTGCCTCTATTACCTCAACTAATAAATGATGAATTGGTGGTAGATGTATCGAAGCATAGTATGCGAAGTTTTAGAATTTATTTTGGGAAGACCATTACAAAAAATTCAATAAAGGCAATTCGTTTGGTTTACACAGATGAAATGAAGTCATTCGGTTTTGATGATTTTAGAAAAAATGCACTAGGGAATTGGCAAGTGAAAGGAACCTTACTGGAATTTAGCCCGAATGCCGAAAGTTATTTGGAACCGAATAAGGCTTGGCTTAGCAAATCAGAAAGGCTTATCTTAATAATTTTGATACTCATCATCACTTTTCCATTTGCTTATGCCCTTCAATTTATTCTCAAAAGTTTATTGAATAAAATGAATGGTATTGATTTGAATCAATTGTCCATCTCACTATTCTTGCTTTCCATTTTTCTTCCTCATCCAATATACAATGTTGTTTTTGTTTTGTCGTTTTTGTATGGCTTGCGGCATTTTGATTACAAAAGGGTGTTGTCAAATCCTATCGCCATGCTATTCATTGTGTATTTTTTGTACTTATTAGGACATTATTTTTTCGAGGGTAAATTGCAACATACCGGGTTTATTGAAACAATAATTCCTTTATTTTTTATTCCTTTTTATTTGGCTTGTTATAAAAAGTGTGATGCTTTTGTTTTTTTACCAGCAATTGCCGTTATCATCGGCTTGTGTTTATTTGTTACATCGCTGCAAGATGCGGTAGTATTTCAAAACTTAAATTATTTTTCATTCGATTTGTTTAGCCATAAACTTCATCCCATTTATTATAGTTACCTGGTGGTATTTAGTATTATTTATTTAGAGCTAAATAGGGAAAATAATAACAAGCTTGTTTTTTATCGGATCGTGTTAAACTTGATTTTATTATTGATTGGTTCAAAGTTGGCAATTTTGTTTGTAATACTGTTTTACGTTGTTGAACTTTCAACCTTAAAACTTAGTAGTATGATTTGGTATGCATTGGTGATTATTACCTTATGTTTTGCATTCAAACCAACCCGAAGCCGTTTTTTGGCATTGAGCAAGGTGAGTGATTTTGGTGTATTGAAGGAGCATGTCATTCAATCTTCTGCCGACACAAGGATTAACGGCATTACACTAAGACTCATTTTGTGGCAAGAAAGTTTGAGTTGTTTTCAAAATACGTTGGACTTTATATTTGGTTTAGGAATAGGGCATGGGGCAGATCGGAAACTCGAGCAAAAATTGTTAGATAAAGGCTTAGACCCTGTTGTTGCTAAGTACGATCCCCACAACCAATACATTGCTACTCTTTACAAATCGGGGATGCTTGGCTTGTTGATTTTGTTAAGTGTTTTGCTATTATTTATGCGGAAATCAATTCTGCAGAGAAATAAATTAATGATTTATTCAGGGCTTTTAGTGGGTGTTTCTTGGATGGCTGAATCATCCTTGCAGCGGGCTGTTGGCGTTTACTTTTTTTGCACACTTTTTATTTTGCTTTATTCGGAAGCTGAAGAATTGGATAAAATAAAAGCCTAGTAAATGGCTTGTAATTTGTGTTTAAACCCCTTGATTTTATAAGCAATAAAACGCAAATAAATGTATATTTACCCTTTGTTTTGTTGATGAAAACCATTGTAACCAGTACGGATAAATCATTTCTGAGTTTTGCTGAATTAAAGCGCTATGGCGGATTATTTAAATACCTGTCCTTACGGGATGTTTTTGTTCGCTATAAACAAACCAAGGTAGGTTTTGCATGGTCCATTATTCGCCCAATTATTAATGTGGCTATTTTTGGTTGCTTATCTTATTTGGTTGATAGAACCGGGAGTTTTAAGGATAAATTTATACTGGTTTCGGCCGGCATTGTGTTTTGGCAATTGATTTCAACGGCATTAACCGATGTGAGCAATTCCTTATCTGCCAATGCCAATATTTTAACCAAGGTGTATTTTCCTAAATTGATTTTACCCGCATCGAGTTTGTTTGTATGCATTGTCGATTTTCTGATAGCATTTGTCATCTTTTTACTCATTTTCATTGGATTTAAAGGAATGCCGCCATGGCAAATAATTTTGTTACCGATGGTGGTATTGTATGGCTTGGTGTTTTCGTTTTCACTTGGTTTGTTTTTTGCCACGGCTTCGGTGAAATACCGAGATGTAAAATTTATCCTGCCTTTTGTAATACAAATATTATTTTATGCATCTCCTGTTTTTTTGAGTTCTGAGTTTGTGTTAAAGCTCCATATGCCCGACATTTTTAAAGTGCTATATCAGTTAAATCCGCTTGTATTTATTTTAAATTCATTTAAGTATTGTTTTTACGGAAATTTCGACAGTTTTAATTTAAGTTATGCCATGGGCTCTATTGTTCTTACAGTATTTATTTTTGTGCTTGCAGTGAAGTACTTTTTGAATTTTGAAAAATCTTTTGCCGACTATATATAAAATGGGAAATTCAGTAATAAAGGTTGAAGGCATTAGCAAAAGGTACCATATTTTGCATAATCGCGATAATCAAAGCGATTCACTGGTTGGGGCTTTTGCCGGCAATATAAAAAATCTGCTCTCATTTAAGCGTGAAGATAATTTAAAAGAAGAGTTTTGGGCTTTAAAGGATATTTCTTTTGAAGTTGAAAAAGGTGATCGCATTGGTATTGTTGGTAGAAATGGCGCGGGTAAATCCACCTTATTAAAAATATTGAGTCGCATTGTTAAACCTACTACAGGACGAATTGAATTTGAAGGGCGCATGGCAAGTTTATTGGAAGTTGGAACAGGTTTTCACGGCGATTTAAGCGGGCGTGAAAACATTTATCTAAACGGCTCAATTTTAGGCATGAGTAAAAGGGAGATTGATACGAAGTTTGATGAAATTGTTGCCTTTAGTGAGATTGAAAAATTTTTAGACACTCCAGTGAAACGTTATTCATCGGGCATGTATGTGCGTTTGGCTTTTGCCGTAGCTGCTCACTTAGAACCTGAAATTTTAATTGTAGACGAGGTACTTGCGGTTGGGGATTCTACCTTTCAGAAAAAATGCCTCGGCAAGATGGAAGAGGTTAGTCAAAACGAAGGCAAAACTATTTTATTTGTGAGCCATAATTTGGAAACTGTTTTGCGTTTATGTAACAAAGGTCTATTGCTCGAAAA
>JBAXXZ010000109.1:0-6762 GCA_037127575.1 Bacteroidota bacterium
CACCTGCCCTAAACGATAAACATCAAAATACAATCTATTCATCATCTCTAAACTCGATTGATTCACCAAATAAGTTTGATAACCAATGTTACTGTAATTGAACAAAAAGTTGGGTTGATGTAAAATAATTTTTCCCAGGTAAGAATAATTGGTGATTTCTTCATCAGGATTACCCAAATCAAAAACACTGTCAACCGCTACCACATTGATTGTTTGCTCCAAATCTTTATAACCCAAAAATTGGGCGTAGGTTAAATCTTGACTGCCTCCCAATATAATTGGCACAATGTTTTTCCTGATCAAAAAATCAACGCTGCTGCGCAAAGCAAAATAGGTGTCCTCAGTTGTATGTCCGGCTTGTATATTACCCAAATCAACCATTCGCACATTAAAACCACCACTGTATAGTTTGTATAAAAACGAACGCACTTCATTTGGTGCATTGGCCGAGCCTCTGTTCTCAGGTGCTTGCCTGTCTTCCAAAACCCCAATCACCGCCATGTCAACATTCTCCAATTCAGGAAATTGATCGGCTTCTTCATAAATGGACATCACTTGCCCCAATTGAAATTCTTTTAATTCATAAGGTCCAAGAATTTGTTCTTTTTTAATTGGAGTAAAAAAATGTGATATGTCGCTCATGCCTTTATATTTTAGATAAAAATAATATGCAATCACACATGGAATCACTTGGCCGAAGGATAATATTAACAAAGGCCTATTAGAAACACAATTTAAATACCTTTGAAAAATGAAATATACCAACAATCGCCTAATAGCCTTTAGAAATGCCTATTCAGGACTAATTGAAGCCTTTAAAAAAGAAAGCCATTTTAAACTGCATGTTTTGGCCTTGTTGATTGTGTTAAATGTTGGCTTTTATTTTAAATTAAATACCAACGAATGGTTGGCGATAATTCTTTGTTCGGCCATGGTAATCAGTTTAGAATTAATCAATTCTGCCATTGAAGCATTGTGTGATTTGGTGATGCCCGAAAAACATGCAAGCATAAAATACATAAAAGATGTTGCTGCGGGCGCCGTGTTAATTTCAGCGATTGCTTCAATCGTTGTTGCATATTTGGTATTTTGGCCACACCTTTTTCAACATTAATAGCATCATCACTCAAAAAAATCCTGAAAACAATAAACTAACAAAGTCCACATCATAACTTTTGTACTGTTTTTATTCTTTTATTGGTGTAGTGCTTAATTTAGACCATTCAATCAATTGATATATACAGCGAAAAGTCGAGCCACCGCTTGAATTACATTCTTAAGACTTTAATTTTTGAAGGATTGGGCATTCGATTTACACTTTTTCATGATCTCAATGCGTTTAAAGCATCCCAAAATTTTAAGATTAATTATTCAGCACTTCTAATAGAAGATTGTTTTCAAATAATGCCACATGGTATTTTATTCGATCATGGTATTCGTGATTACCCGCTTGAAGTAATTGCCGATGCGGATTTTTTAAAAGTGTTTATGCGAAGTAGCGCCGGTGATTTACCATTTGATTTCTTTGCGGCTTCGTTTTGGTTATTATCGCGCTATGAAGAACATCTGCCGCATAAAGCCGATCATTATAACCGCTTCTCTTTCCGATCGAGCCTTGCTTATCAATACAATTTTATGCAGGTGCCGCTTGTCAATTTGTGGCTACAGGTATTTAAAAATAAGTTGCTAAAACGGTCTCCCAGGCTAAGTTTTACCAATCACAAGTATTCTTTTTTATCTACCATTGATATCGACAATGCTTACCAATACAAATACAAAGGTTTTGTTCGAACAATGGCCGGCATCTTGTCCGACAAGCGTTTATCGAAAACCAAAGAACGTCTAAAAATTATTTTAGGTTTTAAAAATGATCCTTTTGATTGTTACGATTTTTTAATTCAAACCCACCAACAAAATCAAATCAATGCCTTATTTTTCATTCTCTTGGGGGATTACGGCCCAAACGATAAAAACCATTCAGCCTCCGATTTAAGATTCCAATCCCTTATTAAACATTTAAAAGATTACGCCATGGTGGGCATTCACCCATCTTTTGGGTCGAATAAAACATCCCGCCAATTGCAAGTTGAAGTACACCGTTTATCGAGCATTACGCATTCTTTAACCACCCAAAGTCGACAACATTTTTCAATGCTGAAATTTCCGGATACCTATCAAAATTTATTGCAAGCAGGCATCAATGCCGATTATTCGATGGGTTATACCAATTACAACGGTTTTAGAGCATCTTATTGTTACCCATTTAAATGGTATAGTTTGGAAAATGAAGCCACAACACCTTTAACAATTCATCCCTTTTGCCTCAGTGAAAACACCTTGTTGTCGCAAACAAAAAATAACCACCAATTAATGCTTCAACAATCGAAAGAACTCATCGACGAAGTAAAAAAATACCAAGGGGAGTGCATCAGCATTTTTCACAACGACAATTTTGATAAAGCGTTAAATGACTTTTACACTGATTTTTTGAAAATGGCCAAAACAGCCGATTAAAAGGGTTGTAGTTCGGTGTAGATGTTTTTTACAACGGTTGACACACTCGAAATAATCATTTGTACACCAATACCCGTAACAATAAAACCCATCACTTTCGATAAGGAGGTTAAACCGGCCTGACCGGTATATTTCATTAAGCGAGGTGCATATTTAAAAACAAAATAGATACTTACAGCCACAATTATAATGGCACCAATCGATGAAACATCTTGCCAAAAGGCTTCCTTGGCACTATCGCTTCTGTTCGAGAATAAGGTAATTAAAAACGACATCGAGCCCGGACCGGCCAGTAAAGGCATGGCCAATGGCGAAAACGAAATGTCTTCTTTTTTATCAACGCTTTCATTGATGTTTTCCTTTAATTCAGCTTTGTGTTTTACATTTAGCAATTGCCACCCGCTTCTAAAAATAATTAAACCGCCGGCCACCCTTAAGGCAGGAATGGTGATGCCGAAGAAGTTCAGTAAATAAACCCCTAAATAATAAGATATCACACAAATGACGAAAATGTAAAAACAAGTTTTTCGGAGTGTTCTTAATTTATGTTCTTCCGAATAATCTTGCGTTAAACCAATATAAACAGGTAAGGCGCGTAATGGATTAATCAGGGAAAATAAACCGATGAGTATGGTGAGGAAAACCGACGTTTCAAACATGAGGCAAAAGTAACATTTTTATAAAAGACACGGATTTTTATATTTAACCTTGCATTAACAAATCATTAATTTCGTTTTATTTGTATTCTAATTCATCTTATGGCATTAAACAAACAAACTTTTATTACCCGCACAAGCAGTGCTGTTGTTTTTGTTGCCATCCTATTAGGCGCTATTTTATACAATTACATTAGTTTTACAATATTGTTTTTTGTAATTGCCATGATTGCTCTCAAAGAATTTATGCAATTGTCGGGAAAGCTGGGAGCCAATCCCTATAGAGGTTTGGCGTACTTTTGTGCTAGTTTAATGTATTTAATTTTAGCAGATGGTTTTTTAATTCAACCGGAAGGTTTTTTCGAAATCATGAACTTTTTTCAACCGGTATGCATCTTAATACCATTCATTATTTTTTCAAGAGCACTATTCGATAAACGTGAAGGCGCTATTGGCAATGCATTGTATACCATCATCGCCATAGTATATGCTGTTCTTCCTTTTATCCTTTTGAACCACTTAGTAGGATTTAAAAATGAATCTAACACCAGGGTGTACAATCCACAACTGCTTTTGGGCACCATCTTTTTAATATGGTCGAATGACACCTTTGCATACATCGGCGGCAGTTTAATTGGTAAGCACAAAATGATTGCCCGAATCTCTCCCGGCAAAACATGGGAAGGCACCATTATTGGTATAGTTATTGCCTTCGCATTATCATTTACGTTCAAGTATTTTCTCACTATTCCTTTCCCTGCCATTTGGCCGGTACTGGGCCTACTTGTACCTGTATTAGCCACCCTTGGTGATTTGGTGGAAAGTTTATTGAAACGTAAAGCAGGTATAAAAGACAGTGGTCAACTAATGCCAGGTCATGGCGGTGCGCTGGACCGTTTTGATAGTATAATTTTTGTGAGTCCTTTTGTTTACGCCCTTGTTCAAATTATATCTTAATGGCGTGAATGCGCTGTATAGGAATTACCACACCCTGTTTTAAAATCACCCTTTTATCGGTAACACCCCAAACTGTGGTTTCAACCATGTAACAGGTTTGATCATCCTCAAAATATATTTTTATTTTCCCGTGCTCTAGATTCCCTAAGGCCATTGCCCTTTTTAATTCTGCTTCACGCTCTATAATAGAACTTGAATTTGTTAAAACCTCAATAGATGGAAATTTTAAATCTTCAATTTCTTCTTTCTCAATTGTTCTAAAACTGTTTGCAACCATGCGTTTGGATTATCTTATTGTATAAAAATATCATTTATTCGCACAAGTACAAAATTATTTCGTCGAAGCACCTTTTTTTAAGGATTATGCAATACAATGCCCTGACTAAGGAATAAAATAGTATTCCCTAATCAAAAAACCCAATAAAAGGCTTTTTTTACAATAATTCCATACGAGGCACTCATGCAAACACAAATAATATTAAAGGATTTAATTTTGCCTAATGTTTAAGGAAAAGCCAAGTGTTACAAAGGTTAAAGGCAAAATTGATCATGAATATGATTGTAAATTAATCAACTATTAGAAAAACGGATTTTCATGAATTAAAATGACGAATGCAATTCATCCTTCCCATCATACAAACCTTTTGCCAGCAATTGATCGTTTAAGGCGTGAAATAAATCGAGTGATTTTTGGCTGCCTACACGGTATATAAAGCCTGTTTCATCCACCAGTTCCACAAAATCTTCGCCACTGGTATAAAAACGAATAATCCCATTGTTGTGCAAATTATAAGCAGAAGGTTTTAAATTATTTTTTTTATACCGGCTTCTTCGCACCACACGGATGCTGTGTAAATCTATTTTTACTTTTCTCGAAGTCCAAAAACCATCTATAATAATATAGCCTTCATAAACCGTGGTTTGTATGTGCAAAATGAAAGTTAAAACTGCACTTAATATCAAAATGGCAATACCAATAAAAAAGAAAATAAGACCCGAATTTAATTCACCAATACTACCAACTGAATACCTCACAAAATTAAGGCCTCCCAATTCGGGGTTTTGACTTAAATAATAAGCCATAAAACAAAAAAATGTAAACAGGGTGCGAATCACAATGCTAAAGCGGTTGTGACCCAAATACTGTTTCTCTTCAAATAATACTTTAGTTGCCAAGATACTTTATCAATAAAATAGATTTTGAATTTTCGCTCACCCTGAATCTTTCATCGCTTCTGTAACCTACAATCCACATAATTTGACCCATTGCATTCACCAAAAGTTTGGTATTCTGCCTTTGCAAGGCATTTAATTTTTGTTCTTTAAAATAATCACTCAATAATTTAAATCCCTGCATACCAAATGGTTTAAATTTGTCGCCGGTTTTTTTACCGCGCAAATACAATGGAAATGTCAATTGCGCTGTATCTAACATCAATGTGTTGCAGTCAATCTTTTTAATCTTGTTTGTTTTGATCATTTCAAATATACCGGATGCTTTTAAATCTTCAAGATTTTGAAAAACCATTTCTTGAAAATTCTGATTGCTTAAATTGCTGATGACAATTTTATCAAACGACATATATAATTGATGGCTCTTGCTTTTAAATAGTTTACCACTTAGGCCTTTTTGTTCAAGATGCCGCACTAGCGCATTGATGTGGGTGCTGTTAAAGCCAAACGAATGTAAAATGGCCCCAATAATGGTCTTATATTCACTTTCAGCCAATAATTGCTTTACAATAATTTCAAATCCGGTCTCTTTAACATGAAGCAGTTCTTTTTTCTTTTGTTCAACAAAAGCATTTGCCAAGGCTTTTTCATTCGCTAAAAGCGCTGCATTTTTTAAAAGGACTTCATCAAAAGAAGGATTTAATTGTTTGATTAGGGGCAACAATTTTAAACGCACAAAATTTCTTTTGTATTTGTCTTCATCATTACTGCCATCTTTTCTAAACTTAATTTTTTCAGCTTTGGCAAAATTTTCAATCTCCAATTTTTGAAATGGGAGTAGGGGACGAATCAATTGATTTCTTTTCTCTTCCATGCCAATTAAACCGTTTAAACCGCTGCCTCTGATTAAATTCAATAAAATACTTTCAACCGAATCGTTGGCATGGTGAGCGGTTAATAAATAATCGTAAGCATGCTTTTGCATTAATTCGTCAAACCAACTGTAACGTAATTCACGCGCTGCCATTTGGATACTTAACTGATTTTGTTTCGCATAGCTTTTAGTATTAAAATGCTGAACATGAATCTTTACTTTTAATTCATTTGCCAGTGCAATACAAAAAGCTTCATCAGCATCACTGTCATTGCCTCTTAAATTAAAGTTACAATGGGCCAAACTTACCTTATAATTTAAAGCGCACAAAAGCCGCGTTAATATCACCGAATCAACACCGCCGCTAATGGCAACAAGCAAATGATCATTTTTTGAAAATAATTTCTTTAATCGAATATGTTTTTCAAATTGGCTTAACACGTTTTAAAGTTAATGAATTCATACGAGTAATGTAACAAGCCTCTTATTCATAATACTACTTAAATAAACACTTTAGCGGGCTTAAATTCATGACTTAAAGCTGGCTTAAAAAACCTGAAAAAAATCATAATTGAAAGATATACATTC
>JBAXXZ010000110.1:0-6719 GCA_037127575.1 Bacteroidota bacterium
TACTTAGGGCATCGAATTGTTTTATGAATTCACCTTTTAGGTTTTTTGCTTTCACAAATCCGCTTTTTACATCAAATACATTGATGTAATTTTTCGAACGGTTTAAAAATTTTTCATAAATCACGGTATCATTTACACGCTTGGCCAATTGCGCAATGCACCAATCATCGTAGGCATATTCCAATGTATTTGAAACTGAAATGCGAGATGATTCCATTGGAACATAACCCATACGCATGTAGTCACCAATGCCTTCATAATTTGATTTTTCAGCAGTATTAACGCAAGCGTTTAAGGCCTTCCGCGCATCAACAAAGTTTCCGTTTTTGATCAAGGCGTCAACTATAACTGATGTTGCATGGTATCCGCTCATACACCAGTTGTCGTTACCAAAATGACTCCAAATTGGCAGCATGTGCAAAGCACTTTGATCGTAATGCGCCAACATTGATTGCACCATGTTTTGATTACGGTTTGTTTGGATGATATTAAACAAGGGATGTAATGATCTGTATGTGTCCCACAGTGAAAAAGTACTGTAATTATTAAAGTTATCGGCCCGATGAATTCTGTAATCCAATCCTTTGTATTGATGATCTACATCCATAAAAATATTGGGCGAAATAAAGGCATGATACATGGCTGTGTAAAAATTCGTCTTCACCTTATCCTCTGCTTCTATGTGCACCTTCAACAGTTCTTTTTCCCATTTTAATTCCGCTTCTTTTTTGGTTTTTTCAAAATCAAAATGGGGAATTTCTTCTTTTAAATTCATGATTGCCCCGTCGATGCTTACAGCAGAAATGGCAAACTTTATTTTAATTTTTTCTTGTGCCTCGGTTTTGAAATCGACATACAATTTTAAATCACGCCCTGCCAAATCAGGGAAATTCTTCGATTGATCGAATTTTCTCCAAAAGCCTTTGTAGGCTTCGTTTTTAGCAGGATTGTTTGAGCCGTAACTCCGCAAAGGCTTTGATAAAACCATGGCAAAATAAAGCGTTCGGGTTCTTGCCCACCCAACACTCTGCTTATATCCTGTTATGAGGGTGTCATTTTCAACTCTTGCAACGCACCACACACTTTTGTCGGCATAATTATAAAGTCCGTAGCCCAAATCCAAAACAAGGTGTGCTGAATCTGATTTGGGAAATGTGTATTGGTGAAATCCAACGCGTTCGCTTGCCGTTAATTCTGCTTGAATGTGATAATCATCTAATAAAACTTGATAATAACCCGGCTGTGATTTTTCATTTTCATGTTTAAATGCTGAACGATAACCACTGCCTGTTTGGCCTGCTATGCCCGGATGTAGGTGCAATGCGCCTGTACCAGGCATCAATAAAAAATCACCCAAATCTGAATGACCTGTGCCGCTAAAATGGGTATGGCTAAATCCAATGATTGATTGATCATCATATTGGTATCCTGCACAGTAACGATAAACGTCAGGATTGTATTTGCCATTGCTAAGGTAGGCCAAGGTATCTGTATCAGGACTCAATTGCACCATGCCAAAAGGCACACAGGCACCCGGAAAGGTATGTCCCATTTTTTGGGTACCAATAAAAGTGTTGACATACTTGCACAATTCGCTGTTCTGAGCAAGCGATTTATCAAGTATCAAACTAAAACAAAAGAGGCAAAATGGAAATATGAATGACTTCATTAATTAAAATTAAAATTGAATAAATGTAAATAAAAATCAATCACTGCGCAGATCATTCGGCTTGGATTAGATTGAGTTCAATAGGTATATTCACTGAATTTGCTGAATTGTTTTATGGAATAGTCAATTAAAATGCGAATTGAATTTAGTATCATTACAAGCTTAAATTATGGCATTAATCGTCAAAAAATCTAAATTACCCGACGCCGGCAAGGGATTATTTACCTCCAAGGCCATCAAAAAAGACAATAAAATTATTGAATACCGGGGGGAAATAATCGGCTACAATGAATACCGCAGGAGGGCCCGCAATCAAGTAGACCAGTACTTGTTTTTTTTACGATCCGATTTATGCATCGATGCCATGCACAGCCCGCAATTCAAAGCCCGTTATGCCAATGATGCAGCAGGTATTGTGCGCGTAAAAGGTTTAAAAAACAACAGCGATTACATCATTTTTGGAGACCGTTGTTACATTGTGGCTTCAAGAGATATTAAAGCAGGAGATGAAATTTTTGTGAATTACACCAAATCTTACTGGCAATATATGCGCTTGCGACAAAAAAAGGCGAAAGCAGCAAAAAGCAAATAACAAAGCTTTTTAAACCTAATTCATTGCTCTATAGTGGCAAAAAAATCAAATATGATTGCATTTTCCCTTTGCTTTAAGAAAAAAAAACTATATTTTTAGAAGCCCTTATATTCTTAACAATATAAAGCTTTAATAATATGGACGTTTATTTAGTGCATGGCACAGCCAAAACACCCTCAATACTGCTTGATCCAAAAGCAGGAACATTAGAAATGAAGGGTCGTTGTATTCCTGAAAACACCATTGAATTCTTCAGAAAACTCTTAGATGCTGTAGAAGCTTTTGGTAAAACAAATGCCAAAAAGTTTGAAATAACCCTTCAGTTGGAATATTTTAATACCAGTTCTTCAAAATGCTTGTTAGATTTATTTAAAAATACCGAGGTTTTAAAGAACAATGGCGTTGAAGTATTAATTAATTGGATTTATGACAAAGAGGATGAGGAATGGTTAGAAGTTGGAAAGGATTATGAATCCATGACTGAAGTGCCATTTAAGTACATTGAGGTAGAATAGGCCTTTTTAAAACTATTTTCACGGTACTTCTTTTAATTTATTCTTTATTTGGTTCGGTTCAAATTTGAACACGTGGCCATATGTAATTAATTTGTTTACGCATTTGAATTTTAATTTTCTTTGGAAAGAATTTTTTTTCTAATCCTAATTAAATACAATGCCTATGAAATCATTTAAATTTATTTTTTTTAGTTTGATCATCATGGCGTGTAGTCATCGTCAAAAATCAAACACCTTAGATCTTACACTCGCCATCGATAGCATGGCAGTCAAGGCTGGCGTGAATAACATAAAAACAGATAATCAACAAGCCAAACGTGAAATTTCATTTTGCAAAATTGACCATTTAGACATTATGAATGAAGACTTGGGCATAATGAATGTGGTGCAGGCTGAAGAAGAAGCTTTAAAAATAGGCGATGGATGGCGATTACCAAATGAAATGGGGTTAAATTTGATTTATGAAAGCGATAGTATCAAAAATCTTGTTACAAATTATTATGTTGGCGTAGAGGAAAGTGTCGAAATTGCTGAGGATGGATCAAAAGAAAAAATTTATATGCGTAAGTCGGTTGTGAATGGCGAATTAATAACACTACAAACAAAGGATGAAATTTATTCAATCTATGGTGCGCGTTTGGTGAGAGATCATCATTGATTCAATCCAATGGTCATTTTTCTTTAGTCCGGTTTGAATAAGATGTTTATCAATGCGATTAAAAAGCATAATTTAAATCGCCGTTTAAATAAATGAGGTTGATCAAAGTTTTGATAAATTTCAACTTGAACTCAGCCAACTTAATTTCAGACTCTAACCATTTACTTTCTCGGGTGTTCAACATAAACAGGGTACTTTCACCATTTGCGAATTTTAGTTTCTCGGCATCAACAAGCACTTTGCTGTACCTTACCGTTTTTTCGGCGTTTTGCAATTGGTTGGCCAAAATGGCCATTGTTTTTTTAAGTGCTTGTGTTTTAAACGACAATTCGGTTGTTTTGCTTATCAATTCAAGTTGGTTGTTTTGCGCATTAATTTTTGCCATTTTGTAATCATTTGTAGGATTTCTCAAAAATATTGGAAATGATAATTGCATGCCTACCTTATAATTATTGTTTGAAAGCGAGGGGTATGCCGAAAGTGCATTATTGGATAGAAAATTATATTTAAAATTTAAAAGTGGTTTAATCATTTCTTTTTTGAGTCGATTTTCAACTTCCAATACTTTTTGTAATGAGTGGTATTTGGTAATCACGGGATTTGCAGATTGGCTTTGATTAAACTGTTCGTTCAATATTTTTTTAGCCTTGTTAAAATACATGTCTAGACTATCATTTGTGCTAATGTTTTCATTTAAATTGGAAGATTGGTCTTTTTGCCAATTGTAGGAAAGGATCTCATTGCCTACTTTTTGATTTTCAATTAGTGCGTTCTGCAAATCCGACAAGCGCGCCTGGTAAAAAATGGCTGCTTCAATGGTGTCAACTGAGGCTCTTTCACCAATGATGGCTAAAGCCTCGATGCCATTTAAACGTTGTTTTGCAATTTGCATAAAATATTGGTTTAAGGCCAATTGTTTTAAGTTAAACAACCAATCAAAATAACGTTGAGAAGATTCGAATAATAAACTATTAAGTTGTATGCGTTGTTCCGCCTCATAATAATTTAAATATTCTTTTGATTTTAAAAATTCTGCTCTTCGTTTATCAATACGAAGGCCTTGCAACAAACCAATTTCTATACCTAAATAAGCCTGACCGGGCGCTAGTGAATTGTTTTCTGGGTTCAAGTAATTACCGTTACCATAATCATAACCAAATTTTAAATATTGTGAAGTAAAAATGGCTTGTTTAATTTCGCTGTTTACATTGGTGAAATAATTGATGCCGTTAAATTGTTTTTGATCATATGATCCGCTCATAATAGGATCGTAGTTGCCTTTTGCAGCGTTTAATTGTGTTTCACCGTATTTTTTTTCATTGTTAGCCCTTTTTGCAAGCGGGTTATTTTGCAAAACATTCGATAAAAATAAGTCGTAAGTAATGGGTGATGTATTTTGCGAAATCCCTTGTGCCGCAATAAAAACAAGGAGGAAGAAAGTTATTTTTTGCATATACTTTTGTTTTACTTCGATTTATTTTCAGTTCTTGTTTGATAAAATTCAGGCGGAAAACCGTTTACCTTTCGCCACAGTTCATAAATCAATGGTACATTTTTTAAGAGGGCGAAACCTTGCACACCGCTGCCAAGTTGAATGGCATCAGGCCAAGGTTTACCGATACTTTTAGCCAATACCCTAAATTTACCATTGTCTGATACAGTTCTGTCGAATGCCACAATTTCGGCTGAGTAAGTACCATAGCTAATGCCGGGCCAACCCGAAAATACGAAAGCCGGCCAACCGTCAAATTGTAACTGCACACGTTCACCTTTTTGAATCAAGGGTAAATCAATTGGATTCACATATAATTCAACGGCCCTCTCATTTTGCGTTGGTACAATTTCGCAAAGTGCAGTACCTTCTTTAATAATTTCACCTATGCCCTGAATATAGGTTTTGGCGATATTTCCGTCTTGTGGTGCTAATACATTATAAAATCCCTTTCGCATACTATAGTTGGCCAGTTGGTTTTGAAGTTTTGTTAATGAACCTTCTCCTTCATATAACAGCGATAGGGCCGAAAATTTATCAGACTCGGCTTTCATGAGTTTCTCTTGAAATTCTTGTTGTATGGTGTTTAATTCAATTTCCGCATTTAATAATTCATTTTTTGCCGAAAGAAATTTATTGTCTGCCGTTGTTTTTTTGGAAAGTGCTTCCTGTAATTTTAGCCGACGATTTTCTAAATCAGTTTTTGAAATCACCCCTTTCAACATCAATTCTTCATACCGTTTTAATTGTTCTTCCGCCACTTTATAATTATTTGAAGCTACATGGCAGTCGATACTGTCAGTTAAAATTTTCATTTTATTTTGGATGATTTTGTTTCTTGCCTGCTCCATTTTTAATAAGAGGGCTTTATTTAAGGCATCGATTTGCGAATTCACTGCCTTAATTTTTTCTTCATACGATGACAAAGATGTTTCTTTCGATTGAATGATTTTTTCTGATCGGCTGATCAATTGCGGGTCAACGTATTCATCCTTAATTTCTGAAATAAATGCAATGGTGTCGTTTTTATGCACAAAATCGCCTTCTTTGATAAACCATTTTTCAACACGACCCGCTATTCTTGAACTAATTTCCTGTGGTCGGTTTTCGGGGTTTAGCGTGCTTACTTTTCCGGTTGATCTAATATTTTGTGTCCAAGGCATGCATAAAATAATTATGCCGCTAATGAATAATGCCAGCAAAGCAATTTTAATTTTTGTTGCATAAGGGTGGCTATAGATAGATGCCAAACTTTTTAGGGGAACTTCATCTTCGGATATAAATGACAAATCTTTTTGTTCTGCAAACATGCCTTCTATTTTGTACAAGGCTGTAACAATATCGTAACAAATGTTTAAGCTACCCACCAATTTTTCAACTGCATTTATGACAAGAAAAATGATAATTTCTGAAGCAATAAATTGGCCTATGTTTAACACCCCGTTTTGCACCAAATAAGCACCAAGGAAAAGCAGCACCGCAATAAATAAAATTTTAATAATAATGATGCCTTTAAATTGTTTTTCTAATACCGAAAAGTGATTGCTGCGTGCGATAAAGTATTTATTTAGATGCGCGTCGGTGCCTACGCTCATTGATTCTTTATTAGACGCAAGGGCATTTTGTTGGAACCATTCCAATAAATTGTACTTTTCATTTGATGTTGCCAAATTGCTATCGAGACCCTTTTTGCCGTAGTAATTGATGATAAAATAAAAACTAATGCTCAACAAAAGACTGAAAATAAAAAACCAAGAGCTATAGGCGGGAAGAATCAACAAACCGAATACAAT
>JBAXXZ010000111.1:0-6718 GCA_037127575.1 Bacteroidota bacterium
TAAAAACAATTTAAATTTACAAATCGGCTCACAAATCACGGTTTACCAATCCTTTAAGGCCTTGGCCTACATGCCCTCTACGCAGTCGTATTACCTACAATCTTTGGCCACTACACCTGCTTTGCCTTTTGTGGATGTGTATTTAAACGCACGCATCCACCCTGTAAGTATCTTTTTAAAATTGGAAAATGCTTTGCAAAGCTTTGTGGGCAACAATTACGCCTTTGTACCCGGTTATTTTCAAACCGATCGCGCTTTTCGCTGCGGCATTATTTGGATGTTTTTTGATTAAAAAGGCATTATTGGTGGTGGTATTTTTCACCTTTTAAAATGGTATAAGCCCTGTACAATTGTTCCAAAAAAAACAATCGAATCATTTGATGCGAAAAGGTCATTTGTGATAAGGATAATTTATCATTCGCTCTGCTATAAATGTTTTGATCAAAACCAAATGGTCCGCCAATTAAAAAAACAAGGCGTTTTACCGAAGCATTTTGTTTTTGTGCAATAAATTTTGAAAAATTAACAGAGTGATATTCCTTTCCTTGCTCATCCAAAACCACCAACACATCTTCGTTTGTAAGCACTTGCAGTATGAGTTTGGCCTCCTCAGTCTTTTGTTCATTCACCGACCGTTGACGCACGTTTTTTGGCACATTAATTGTCATTACATCAACCGTGGTATAATTCTTTAAACGTTGCATATAAAGGTCGATGCCGTTTTGCAAATAGCTTTCCTGGGTTTTATCAATTTGTATTAAGAGAATTTTCATGCGCAATAATTCATGAAATTTAAGTAAATTTGTTAGACAATCATGAAGTTAATTATCTCCATCTTTTATTTTGTATTCGCCTTCTTTTTTGGCGGCATGGATGTTAGTGATGACATTGTTATGAATATCAAAGCCGCTAAGGCTTCTGAATTGGTGAAGAACTTTGACGAAAAAGTATCCATTAAAATAATTGACCAGGAAGACGTGCTCAGTCGCTCGCAAGCAGAAGCCAATTTGAAGTATTTTTTTGAAAAACATCCCGTTAAAAATTTTGGTTCTGTACACGTGAGCAATAACAGCGCAACCTTGCAATACCTCACCGGGTCGCTTGAAACCGGCAACGGCAAGTTCAGGGTTTCTGTTCTGATTAAAAGGAACCTCGTTAGCCAATTCCGAATTGAAACCGACAATGAGTAGTTTTATTAAAACACACAAGCATCATTTTAATTTTAAAAAGTTCATCTCTCTAGCTTTGCTTGAAGATACAGGCGACGGTGACCACACTTCCTTATCCACAATTCCTAAACACCAAAAAGGCAAAATGAAATTGCTTGTAAAAGACGGCGGTATCATAGCCGGTGTTGAGGCAGCAAAACACATTTTTAAACAGATAGACGATAAACTTAAAGTGAAGATTCACATTAAGGATGGCGAAAAAATAAAAAAAGGCGATGTGGCATTTACACTCGAGGGCCATGTGCAAAGCATGCTATTGGGCGAACGATTGGTGTTAAACATCATGCAGCGCATGAGCGGCATTGCCACCAAAGCACAATACTTGCAAAAACTTTGCACAGGCAGCCATGCCAAAGTAATTGATACGCGCAAAACAACACCGGGTTTCCGTTTTTTTGAAAAATGGGCCGTGGTGATTGGCGGTGGAGCCAACCACCGTTATGGTTTGTTTGATATGATTTTAATTAAAGACAACCACATCGATTTTGCCGGCGGTATTGTTGAAGCCATTGAAGCAGCTAATGATTATCTAAAAAAAACCGGCCGCAAAATGAACATCGAAGTGGAAACACGAAACTTGGATGACGTGAAAAAAGTACTGGCGCACGGTGGCGTGCAACGCATTATGTTGGATAATTTTACACCCGAACTAACAAAAAAAGCAGTGCTATTAATTCAAAAAAAATTTGAAGTTGAGTCCTCCGGCGGAATTACTGAAAACAACATTCAATCCTACGCCAAAGCCGGCGTTAATTTTATCTCTATTGGTGCCTTAACACACAATGTAAAGAGCCTCGACTTAAGTTTAAAAGCTATTTAAACAAATTTTTATCCTAAACGTAAAGCGCCTTTGCTTCTTTCAACATGGCTTTGAGACTTTTAACATCAATGTCTATTGCAGCCTCGATATAAAACACTTTAATTTGTTTCCGGCCCTCTGCCACTAATTTGGGGTGTTTCATTCGATAACCTTGAACAAAAGCCAAATACGTTTTTTTTGTTTTAGGCTGAAATGATAAATAACAAAACCACTGATTTTTGTAATAATAAAAAGGCATGTTAAACTTCCATGCCTCACGAATTTCAGGCGAAAAACTTAACAAAAATTGCCGCATAAAGAGCAAACACGATTGCTGCGGCTCAGGCAAACTGTAAAAATAATTATCGCTTTGGTTGAGCATTTTTAAAAATACTGAGGTACTTATCTTTCAGCCCCTCACTTGAATAGCCCTCCAATACGGTGGCCCTACCCTTTTCCCCAAATCTTTCTCTTAAACTTTTATCCTCTATTAAGCGTGCCAATTTTTCATGCCATTCTGATTCATGCCAAATCAAAAAACCGTTTTCGCCATCTTTAATAATTTGTTTATTTACACCTACGGCACTCATTACCGTTGCCACCCCACATGCCATGTACGACAAACCTTTTAAGCCGCACTTGCCATTTGCCCATTCATCGTCGGGCAAGGGCATTAAACCAATGTCCAATGAATTTAATTGCTTCACCTCATCGGCCTCTGTCCAGGGCACCGAAATAACGCCAAGACTGTCGTTTTTATATTGTGGATCACCAATTACTTTAAATTGAATTAAATCACCATAACGGTTTTTAATTTGATGCAATTCAGGTAAGAGCCCTTCAAAATGTTTGATGGTACTAATGCTGCCGCTCCAACCGATGGTGACTTTGTTTTTTAAACCTTCTAAGGGCAATGGCACATGCAATTTTGCGTCAATGCTTGTTGGAATAACCACCACGTTTTGATTGTATGGTTTGGCTTTTTCGGCCAAATAATCGTTTCCGGCAATAACACAATGTGCATACCGAACATTATCGTAAAATTTTTTAGGTCGTTTAATCCACTCCCACTTTTTGTTACCAGGACTTGTGTCAGCCAACCAAATGCTGTCGTCAAAATCAAAAATTACATAAGCGCCAGAGCGAAATGCCAAATTCTCAAAAATGGAAGTGCCAAAAAATAAGGCTTCGCGTTGAATAAAAATGATATCGTACTTTTTATAGCGAAAAACATCTTTAATGCGTATTAACACACCTTTTAACAAAATTAAAATCTTTTGCAATTCTTTTCCCTTCGAATAAAACACTTTGTCGTCATTTGCATTCAACAAATATGAAAAAGTAAAGCCAAATCCGGCTTGTTCCAAAAAAGGCAAGTATTGCTCAAAGCGGTAACGTTGACTTGGAGAGCGTTTTGGACGATGGGCACATAAAATCAATACTTCAGACATATTATTCTTCCACATCCAATTTAAATTTATGAAGAAAGCGGTGAACAACCGGACTGAGAATGATGGCAACACTTGTTAAGAAAGTAACGCCACTATAGATGGCATAAAAAGATGCGAAAATTTTTCCTCCATCATTGTCGGCCTTGTCAACTGGGCCCATGCCCGTTAATATCATACTGGCATTGTACAAGCTATCCACCCAATTTAAATGAAAAAAATAATGATAACCAATCATGCCCATGAGTAAGGACAATAATATCACAATCAAACCAACAATGGAATTGCGAACAATTCTATCGGTAAAGTGCTTTTGTGCCGGTAAATTTTTGAGGTGTGAAGCGCCCATTGCTTGTTGCATTTGAAATTGCATCTAAAAGTAAATAATTAATTAGAATTACTGTACCTATTTGTACCTTTGTGTTCGATGGGCTTTTCACTCGACTTCATAGAAATTTTAAAAGTAAGCATGATCCTCTTTGCGGTGATTGACATTATTGGGTCGATTCCTGTTATTATCAACTTAAAGCAAAGCAGCGGCAAAATTCAAGCCTTTAAAGTCTCTTGGGTATCGCTGCTAATCATGCTTGTATTTTTGTTTGTGGGTGAAAGCATACTCGATATTATTGGCGTAAGCATTGGCGATTTTGCCATTGCCGGTTCGATTGTGTTATTTATTATCGCCCTCGAGATGATATTAGGTATTAAAATTTCACGCGATGACATTCCCGATAGTGTCAGTATTGTTCCCTTGGCTTTTCCGCTTATAGCCGGCACAGGCACACTCACCACTTTATTATCCATTCGCGCCGAATACAGTTTAAGCTCAATCATCATCGCCATTTTTCTCAATGTAGTTGTGGTATATTTTGTATTGAAGTACCTGTACATCATCGAAAAAAGATTGGGATTAGGCGGCATTGCTATCTTGAAAAAAATATTCGGCATTATTGTGCTTGCCTTGGCCATCAAATTATTTAGAACGCACAGCGGATTATAACATACAATGTTGCCGGGTATTTCATTTTATAAAAAATAAACCCGCCTAAACACTTCGGCAATTTACCAAACTTAGCCGTGGTAAACCCGTGAAAAAACAATGTGTCCTTTTTTTATCTCGAGCACCTCACCCACTCTTAAATCCTCTTCACCATTCACATGGCGAAGGTACTCCATAAACACTTGCTCGTGATCGGCGGTTAATTTAATTACTTCGTATTGCAAAGAAGGCAAACGCTCAAAAGAATCTTGCCACCAGGCCCTCAGCGCATGCTTGCCTTTTATGAAGCCATGTGTTTCGGGCAAACGTATTTTTAACTTCGGACTGTAATGTTCAGCATCTTCATCATACAAAGACAATAATTTTTCTAAATCGTGCTCATTAAAAGCTTCAAACCATTTAACGGCTATTTGTTTGTTTGCGTCTACTTGCATTATCATGGTTATATTTGTGTATGCTAAAAAACGTTTTAATTTTTATTCTCACAAGTTTAATATTGGCTTGTTCGCCTAAAAGGTTAAAAGTAGACTTAATGATTTTAGACGCGAATATTTATACAGTCGATTCGGCATTCTCATGGGCAACTGCCTTGGTGATAAAAGACGGCAAAGTAATTGAAACCGGCAGCGACGAACACATTTTGGCCGCCTATGAACCAAGAGAGAAAATTTTTTTAGATGGCAAAACCATCTTGCCGGGCTTTATTGATGCGCATTGTCATTTTACCGGCTATGCTACCGATTTATGGAAGTGCAATTTAGCTGGTACAAAATCGTATGCAGAAGTGCTCGATAAATTAAAAATTTATGCTGAACATGCCCCTATGTATTGGCTTTACGCGCGGGGTTGGGACCAAAATGATTGGAAGGATAACACTTACCCCGACAACAGCGTACTAAATGAAATGTTTCCTGACCGTCCTGTTCTTTTGAAACGCATCGACGGACATGCAGGTATTGCAAATAAAAAAGCGCTGCAATTGGCAGGCATTAATGCAAACACAAAAATAGCCGGCGGAAAAATTGAATTAATACATGGTGAACCCAGTGGATTATTAATAGATAATGCCTTGGATTTGGTTGATAAGGTTGTACCGCCAATCTCCGACAGTTTGGCAAAAGTTTATATCAAAAAATGTGAGAACATTTGTTTTTCCTATGGTTTAACCGGCGTACACGATTGTGGCATTAGCGAACATACTGTCGACTTGTTAATTGAAATGGATCTGCAAATGAAAGTGTACGCCATGTTAAGCGACAACGCAGCTTATTACGATACTTGGTTAAAAAAAGAACCTTTAAAACACAAGAATGTTCATGTAGGCGGCTTTAAAGTATATGCAGATGGGGCTCTGGGAAGTCGTGGTGCCTGCCTCCTGCATCCATATGCCGACGAGAATAACTGGTATGGATTTTTGTTGACGCAACAAACACATTTTGAAAACGTTGCTAAAAAACTAATTCATTCCAATTTTCAAATGTGTACACATGCCATCGGTGATTCCGCCAACCGCGTTATACTGAATACTTATGCAAAAGTGTTGCAAGGAAAAAACAACAAACGCTGGCGAATTGAACATGCTCAAGTTATTGATTCTTCCGACTTTCATTTATTTGCCGATTACAACATTATTCCTTCTGTTCAACCTACACATGCCACCAGCGATATGTATTGGGCCAGCCAACGTTTGGGGGCCGCACACATGAAAGGAGCCTATGCATACAAAAAACTACTTTCACAAAACAACTATATTGCCCTTGGTACAGATTTTCCGGTGGAAGATATTTCAGCCATTAAAACATTTTTTGCGGCCGTGGTGCGCAAAGATAAAAACGGTAGTCCTGTGAACGGCTTTCAATCAACTGATTCATTAAGTCGAGAAGAAGCTTTAAGGGGCATGACCATTTGGGCCGCCTATGCTGCTTTTGAAGAAAAGGAAAAAGGCAGTTTAGAAAAAGGCAAAGCGGCCGATTTTATAGTTCTGAGCAACGATTTAATGAAATGCAATGTTTCATCGATTTTGAATACGAAAATTCTAGCTACCTATATTGACGGAAAACTTGTGTACAAACAATAAAACTGTTGTGCATAAAGTATAAGGAGACAAATTTTTTATACGATCATTACTATTCAATCAAGATTATAGGAGAGATTTTAGTTCAATTAGATTTTTTATTTGCAAAACATTATCGTTTGGCGCTTCTAGTTCCGAAAAATAAATGGCGTCCCATCCTGCGTTAAT
>JBAXXZ010000112.1:0-6669 GCA_037127575.1 Bacteroidota bacterium
GATAATTGAACTGGCTGCCACTAAACGCAAATAATCATCTGCTTCCAATTTAGACAGCAGCATACGCATGGCCGGTGATTCAACATAAAAGCAACCAATGCATTTGCCAACACGCAACAATTTTTTTATTTCTTCGTCGTGCTTAAATTTTGGAATATCATGAATATCGATACTGATGTTTTTATTTTTCTGAATGAGTTCAACAGCATCTTTAATTTTTCCCAAGCCGCGTTGACTCAAAATATCGAACTTAAACAAACCAATGTCTTCGGCTTCCAACATGCTAAATTGTGTGGTGGGATAACCTTTTGGCGGCATAAATGTTGCGCTGAATGCACTAATGGGCTCTTCCGAAATTAAAATGCCGCTCGAATGAATACTTAAATGACTTGGAAAACCCGCTATCATGGCACTGTATTTTAAAACCAATTGTCCTATACTGTCGGCATCTTTGGGATTATTTATTTTTTGTAAACGGTCAATTTCTCCGGCCGGCAAACCAAACACTTTGCCCAGTTCGCGAATCACTGCATCGTGCTGAAAGGTTGAGTAGGTAGCTAACAGCGCAGTGCGCCGGTAACCGAATCGCTTAAAAATGTAGGCTGTAATATCATCGCGATCGGTCCACGAAAAATCAATATCAAAATCAGGGGCATTGCTTCGGTGCTCATTGATAAATCTTTCAAAATACAAATCAAGGTCAATGGGGTCAACATCGGTAATGCGCAGCAAATAAGCCACCATACTGTTGGCGCCGCTTCCACGCCCTACATAAAAATAATTCTTCGAAGCCGCGTACTGTGTAATATCCCAATTAATCAGGTAATAAGAAGCAAACTGTTTTTCTTCAATAATTTTTAATTCCTTTTCAATGCGTGCGTATACTTCTGCACCGGGTTCCGGAAAACGGTAAGGCAAACCCGCCACACAAAGTTTTCTCAGTAAGGCCATATCGTCTGATAGACTTTTGGTGTAGAACTTTAAATTTTTATTACTCAGTTTTCCAAATTCAAAGTTCACTTTACATTGATTTAAAATGTATTCGGTGTTTTTAATAATCTGAGGGTAGTCGATAAAAGCTTCATACAATGTCTCTTTATCAGGTGCAATATCATCGGCACTGCTTTGCTCATGCGGCGGAAGTTTGCTCAGCACCACGTTTTTATCAATGGCTCGCAGTAAACGGTGCGCATTGTGTGCGTGCTTGTTTTGAAAACTCACACTTTGTAACACCACCATTTTCGATACCATGTTTTTATTAACTGAAAAGGGAAGTTTTGACAATTCCTTTTGTGTGATGCCAATAAATTCGTTTGGACTGAGCTTTTGATTTTTATAATGCTTGAAGGGATAAACGACGTAAGCGTTTTCAAACGACGGCGCCATGTCATCAAAATCTTTTTTTTGATGCAAATGCATAGTAAGGTGTTCGTTTAGTTCTTGAAAACCCGCATTGTTTATGGCAATGCCAATGTATTGTTGTTGAATGCCGTTTCTAAAGTCAATGCCCGGTATCACTTTTGGATTGCGGTTTTCGGTTAGTCGCAGGGCATCAAGTATGGCTGATGTGTTGTTGATGTCGGACAATACAAAGACTTCGTAATTTTTTTTTACCAAGTCGTTTAGCAAATCCTTTGGCGATAAAGTGCCGTAACAAAAACTATAATATGTATGACAATTGAGTAACATTGGTTTTTTTGTTCGGCCCCTTTTTAATTGTTTATTTTTTTGCCCGGCTACGGAGGAGCCGAACAGATTTAAAACTAGCCGGCCAAAAAATCCTTGCCTCGGAGGGGCAAAACATAAACAGATTTAATTTATGCATCAAACGAGAGGTCGTCATATGAAGTTGTTTCGTCTCTCTGTAACTTTTGTTTGACCTTTTCACCTTCTTTCTTAATGCCGTTAAATAAATTTGCATCACGCTTATTCAAATCCAATCCCGCTGCACGCATTACCGCCTCCTCACCAAAACGTTTGCGTAGTTTATCCATGGCGGAATACAACTGCACCTTTTCACTGGTGTCGTCAAATAAATCAAATTGATAAGTGCCCTGAATTAAATGACTGAAGCGAATGCCAATCAAACGAATCATCATGCGCTTTTGAAATAATTTATCAAACAAATCTTTTACCTTATCCAACAACACACTGTCTAATGCAGTATAAGGAATGCGGGCCTGCATGGTGTAGGTATTAAAATCCGAATAACGAATTTTTACCGTCACACAGGATGTTAATTTTTCTTCACCACGCAATTGAAAACCCAATTTTTCTGTCATGCTCACCAACACCCTTTTTAAATGGTAAATGTCAATGGTGTCTTTTTCAAAGGTGCATTCGGTTGAAATGGATTTGCGTTCATTGTAAGGTTCTACAGGCGAATTGTCGATGCCATTGGCCTTGCGCCATAACACCGGACCGTTTTCACCCAATACCTGTTGCATCACCTTAATGGGCATCTCTTGAACAGTTTTTACTTTTTCAATGCCCATGCCCCGCAACAATTGATAGGTTTTTTCGCCAACCATCGGAATTTTTTTAATCGACAAAGGCGCTAAATAATTTTTTTCTGTACCAAAAGGAATTTCATGCTGTCCGTTGGGTTTTATTTCTCCCGTTCCAATTTTTGCCACCGTTTTGTTACACGATAAGGCAAAAGAAATCGGCAGATGGGTTTCTTTCATTATTTTCTCGCGAATTTCAGTGGCCAATTTGTAACAACCAAAGTACTTGTCCATCCCTGTCATGTCTACATAAAACTCATCAATGGAAGCCTTTTCATACAAGGGCACACGCTCTTTAATAATTTCAGTTACATCGTTCGAAAATTTACTGTATTGATCATGGTCACCACGTACAATTATGGCATGTGGACATAAGAGCCGCGCCATTCGCATTGGCATGGCCGAATGGATACCAAAACTTCGCGCTTCATAACTGCAGGAAGCCACAACACCCCTGTCGCTGCTGCCACCCACCAACACCGGTAAACCAATTAATTTCGGATTGATCAGCCTTTCCACAGACACAAAAAAACTGTCTAAATCCATGTGCATTATTTGTCGGTTCATTTTCTAAAGTATTTTTTGTCGATGTATTAATTTTTTTTGGGTGCTTGCTGGCTTGGCCTCAATATTTTTTGCTGTTGCCAAGCCGTCACCGTGCTTAATTGGATGTCACAATTTGTGATTTCCATTCACTGATTTCCTTTTCTGAAAGTTGAAACATAAAATCCGAAGGAAATCGTTTTTCATTTCGTTTAACTGCTTGATTTAAAATTCTTGTTTCACACCATACATGTCTGCTAAATCTCTCCCGATAGCCATCGGGACCAACATTAATTTTTACCCAAAATAAGGTAAATCTTGCTAATAACAGCCTCGTCGGTAATGCTTAAAATTTTTGTCATGACGTTTTATTTCTTGTGCATTTATAGGCTTCAATTCATGTACTAAGTTACTATGTATTGTGGATTTGTATTGCTACAAATTGTAGTTAAATACAAAAGTCTTTTTTGTTGTATTTGGGCGCAACCCATGAAGCAAAAAGTAGCAGGTTAATTAGTTAATTTTGCTTCATGGGTCGGGCTACTGCGGGCTCCGGCTTCACGCTGAAAAAGCGTGAGAGCTACCCCTTCGTATCCCTTGCGCAGCATTTTGGGCATGAAATCTTCTTATATTTCGAGCTGCCCTGAGATTTTGACAAAAAGGAACCAAATCATTGTTACTTAAGAAAAATAATTCTGATTGAATATTGCTTAAGAATAAAATCTTATAATTCATTCCGTAATCATTAATCCCCTAACTTCGTGTTTCTAAAACAATCAGTATGTCGCAACACAAAATAGCGTTGGTTACCGGCGCAAGCCGCGGTTTAGGAAAAGAAATGGCCATTGCCTTGGCCAAAAAAAATATTGATGTCATCATCACCTATGTTAGCAAACCCGACGAAGCGGCCAATACTGTAAAATCGGTAGAAGCTTATGGTTGTAAAGCCGCCGCCTTGTATTTGGATTTAAAGAATTTTAATGCATTGGATGGATTTATGATAGCCTTATCAGATTTATTGAAATCAAAATTTAAAAGCGAAAAATTCGACTTCTTAATCAACAACGCAGGCATGGGGGCCACAGTGCCTTTTGACAAAGTAACAGAAGAATTATTTACCGATTTTTTAAATGTACATTATAAAGGGGTGTATTTTTTAACCCAAAAATCTTTGCCTTTTTTAAATGATGGAGCCGGTATTGTGAATATATCGAGCGGTACCACACGCTTTGCCAATCCCGGCTATTCGGTGTATGCATCCATGAAAGGGGCCATCGAAATATTTACAAAATATTTGGCAAAAGAATTGGGTGCAAGGGGCATTCGCGCCAATGTGGTGGCACCCGGACCGGTAGAAACAGATTTTAACAATGCAGCTATTCGCAGCAATCCCAACATGAAAACAGCTTTGGGCAACATGACGCCTCTGGGGCGTGTAGGCCAAGCCAACGACATTGGTGGCGTGGTGGCATTTTTATGCAGTGACGAAGCAAGATGGGTAAACGGCCAACGCATAGAAGTAAGCGGTGGTATTAATGTTTAAGAAAAATAAAAAAAGCCTGATTCAAAAAGAAGCAGGCTTTTTAATTAAACAATACTATTTTAGTTCTTAATCAATTTCTGTTGCGTATGTATTTGGTTTATTTCAAAGTCAAAAACATAAACACCGGCTGCAAGCCCTGAAATATCGATGGTTTTTAAACCTGTAAAATCTCCTGATAAAACACATCTTCCGGTTAAATCTATTAAATGGTAATTTGTTTTGCTGTTAAAATCACTTGTTAAAGTCACTTGATAATTGCTTGGATTAGGAGATACTGAAATAAGGCTAATTTGGTTCAAGGCCTTCAGGCCGGTTAAATTACTGCTAATGTTCACTGTTGTACCTGCATCATTACTCAATCCGCTTAAAACGCCGTTTGTGTTTACTTTTTGTACATTTCCGGCTGAAATTACAATAGATGAATTAAGGGGCAAACCTTTTTTAAGCTTATACCAGAATTCGGCAATCTTTCCATTACCATTAATATTGCTATGATCAACACGTACACTTGCGCAATATAGCTTACCGTTAGCAAATATGGCTTTCGAAAAATCGATGTTTTGGTTGTTGGCGTTTAAAAAGGAGGCGGCATAAATAATTTTAACCGAATCTGTTTGAATTTTACTTTGATCGTAATTTAAATCGAATGCAATACCATACAACTGGCTCATTGTATTTGAAGCATCTCCTAAAACAATGTCAGCTTTGTTCCAAATTCCTTCGTAAGCCACGTTTTGTTGAGGTACAATGCTAATATCAGGATTGGCAGAAGTCCTGTTAGATTTAAAACTGTGTGTTAAGGCGAAATTGGCCGTAATAGCACTGTTATCATTGGTATTTACCACGCCATCACCATTGCAATCGGCATGTGCCTTGTTCCATCCGGTACTAACGGTTCCTAACCATGCGCTGGCATATTGACCACTCCAAGCATTGCTTGTAGAAGTTCGAGCAGCACCGGTGGCATTTGCAGCTAAACCAAGTTCTAGCACATCTAAATTACTCACCAATCCATCACGATTGGCATCACCCGGCCAAACCATGGCACAACTTGGAGATACAAAAGCACTCATTGTTGCCATCTTAGTGCATAAATTTAATGTATGAGAACCAATAACCGAATAGATACCAGAAGATACTGGGATGATGTTTAAAGTAGACCCAACCGACATATTACTCCAAGTATAAGTATTAGCCCCAGAGGCAGTGAATGTAACGCTCGAACCAGAACAAACTGATCCCGAATTAATCACTGTTATACTTGGCGAAGCCAAAACCGATACACATGTAACCGCGTTGGCTAAACAGCTACCACCATTGGATGCAATCACACTATAACAAGTTGAACTACCAGGACTAACAACAATACTACTGCCTAATAAATTGCCAGGCAACCAAGTATAGCTGCTGGCCCCTTGGGCTGATAAAGTAAGAGAATTGCCTGAACAAATATTTTGTGATGGCGATAACGTTAAAATCGGTGTACTGGCCACTGCAATCACTTGCGTTGAGATGATTGTACATCCGGAATTAGTAGAGTTTAAAGTATAAACTGTTGTTACTGTTGGCGTCACCACAATAACTGCCGCGTTCGATCCGGTGCTCCAAGTGTATGTTATTGCTCCACTGGCAGAAAGTGTTGCACTTGAACCTGTACAAACGGTATTGTTTGAAACAGTTATACTTGTGCTTCCTAAACTAGGACTAAACACATTCACATTTGAACAACCATTTGCGCCTGTTCCCATTACCGAAAAGGTGGCCAATAATCCTGCAGTCATCGATGCAACAGCACCACCATTGATAGAATATGAGCCGCTTCCGGTTGAGCCAAACCATGTATAGGTACTGGCGCCGCTTGCTGTATAAGTGTTAACCGTGTTTGGACAAATGGTACTTGGACCCGCCACTGAAACGGTTGGTCCTGCCAATGCCAAAAGGGTATTTGTTACACTGGATAAAACTACACTGCTCGAATTAGAAGCATAAGCTATGCCGGTAATTGTATAAACTCCCGGAGCCGAGCACCAAGTGGAAATGTTACATGTGGAGCCTATTGTTGATGCGGATCCCGTC
>JBAXXZ010000113.1:0-6549 GCA_037127575.1 Bacteroidota bacterium
GTGCTATATACTGCAAGCACATTGTAAGCATTGAAGTTGCCTATTAATTTCACCCACAATTCTTGGTTGTCGATGTTTAAAAGCAAGCCTGTAAGATGGTTCTCAATAATTCGGCATTTAAAATCTGCGAGAGTTTGCAATGCATAGGTATAACGTTTGGCTTTGGTGTTTTGCAACATGATTAAGCCATTGCGGTCGTCTTTATTAATTAATGCAAAAGCATCAGAGGGTAAAACATCAAAAAATTTCTTTTTCGCTTTAATGTATTCGTCGAATGTTTTATGATAATCTAAGTGATCGTGCGTGATGTTTGAAAACACGGCACCAGTAAATTGAATACCCGCAATACGGTTTTGCACAACAGCATGAGAACTAACTTCCATAAAAGCAAACTCACATTCTTGCTTAACCATGGTGTCGAGTAATTCATTCAGCGAAATGGCGTCAGGCGTTGTATGTGTGGCTTCAACTACTGTATTGTTTATTTTGTTCTGAACAGTAGATAATAAACCAACCGAATAACCCATCGATTTAAATAAATTAAAAAGTAGGGTAACGGTTGTTGTTTTGCCGTTTGTTCCTGTAACACCAACTAATTTTAATTTCTGAGATGGATTATCGTAAAAATTACAAGCCATCACACCCATCGAATAAGTTGTATCTGCTACTTTTACATAAGTGACAGATTCAACTTTTTTCACGGGCATTTGTTCGCAAAGTATTGCAATGGCGCCTAGTTCAATGGCCTTGTCAATATAAAGATGGCCGTCTTGGTGTGTTCCTTTGGTCGCAATAAACAAGGCGTCTTTTTTCACTTTGCGTGAATCAAATGTCATCGATGAAATGGCAATATGGGTTAGGCCAATTACCTCTTCCAATCGAACCTTATACAATATGTCGCTTAATAGTTTCAATTTTAGCTAAGTGTTAGTACAATTTTATTACCGCGGTTAAATTTTTGTCCGGCTTCAATACTTTGTTTTTTCACCGAACCAATGCCTAATAATTTTACTGTAATGCCATTGTTTTCTAAAATAAATAAGGCGTCTTTGGCCGACATGCCAAACAAATCGGGCATGATGCCTTTTTTAAGTTGTTTTTCAATTTGTACAGGCACCATATTAATTTTTAATGAATCACGTCGCGATAACCTCACGTAGCTGTCGCTATTTTCAATATTCATTGGGATTTGAAACAAGTTTGAGATTTGATTTAATTCATCGGCTCTACCGGTAATGATTCCAGGAGATTTACTTAAGAAAATGGTTTTGTTGTTCACCGGCTCTAAAAAATCAACACTGCTTGAATAAACTTTTTCGGCAATTTCTTTAAATACCGGCGCAGCAATTAAACCACCGTAATAATTTCCTTTTGTTGGTGAATTTATTATCACAATGCAAGAGTAAAGGGGTTTATCGGCCGGAAAATAACCTACAAATGAACCCTGATATGTTGTACCACCTTTTTTATAATCACCGTTTTTAGCGATTTGTGCTGTGCCTGTTTTGCCGCCTACTTTAAACGCAGTAATGTTGAGGCCTTTGCCGCTGCCATTTTCAACTACACCTTCCATCAACCGTTTTGCTTTAATAACTGTTGATTCTTTAACAATTCTTTCCTCCAACACTTCGGTGTCAAATTTTCTGATGATAATGCCATTGCGTCGTATTTCGCGAACAAACTTTGGTTTCACCATTCGGCCATTATTCGCTATGGCATTGTATAGTGATAAAGTTTGAAGTGGGGTTACCAAACTTTCGTAACCTATACTAATCCATGGCAAACTGGTGCCATACCAATCTTTGTCTTTCACCTGTTTGATGCGCGGAATACCTTCACCCGGAATGGATAATCCCAATATGCGGTTTAAGTGAAAACGGTTTAAATAATTGATATAGGTTTGTGGATTTTTCGTAAAATATTTGGTCACCAATTTACTTGTACCCACATTCGAAGAAGTTTCAAACACCCTTTGTGCAGTTATCACAGGCGTTTCAGGAGCATGTGAATCCGGCATTCTTCTGTTGAAATAAAAACACTCACCGTTGCCAACCGTTACATTTTCATTCAAATCTAAATTGTATTCCTCTATTAATGATAAGAAAGAAGCCAATTTAAAAGTTGATCCGGGCTCGGCAGGATATCCCAAAGCATAATTTAGTGATTCGATGTAGGTGCTGGTGTCGTTATGACTTTTGGTTAAATTGGCGATGGCTTTAATTTCACCGGTTTTTACTTCCATTAATATGGCACAACCAAAAGCGGCGCCATTTTTTATAAGTGATCTAAGCAAGGCTTGCTCTGCTACATCTTGTATGTTGATATCGATGGTAGTATATAAATCACTGCCGTCTTTTGGTTCAACTTCATTTTCATCGTTAATTGGGCGCCATACATCACCTGCAATTTTTTGCATCAAACGTTTTCCGCTGATACCCATCAGCACCGTATCAAATGCGCCTTCTAAACCTACGGGTTTAAGGCCGGGTCTAGCTAAGCCAATGGTTCTGCCTGCCAACATTTGGAAAGGGCGTTCACGTCGATTTGTTTGTAAAGTCACTAAACCACCTTTTTTGCCTTTTCGAAAAATTGGAAATTTCTTTAAGGTTTGTAGTTCTTTGTAAGAAACATTTCTTCTAAGCACTACATAGCGGTCGTTTTGTTTACGTGCTTTGTTTAATAGTTTTAAATAGTCGCGCTCACTTCGATCGGTAAACAATTGGTGCAAAGAGTAAGCCAACGAATCGCGGTTGTGTTTGTAAATATTGTCGGTGATGCCGGGCGCATTAATATCAACTGCAATTTCGTAATAGGGTAGGGAGGTGGCAAGCAAGGCCCCATTGGCGTCGAAAATGTTACCACGTACAGCCTCCATGTCTTCAACTTTAGTGGTAAATGCTTCCGCCTTTTCTTTCCACTTATCACCTTCCACAAATTGAATCACACAAATTCTATATAAAATAGAAAGTGCAAACAAACACAAGCCAATGTAAATTAGATAGGTGCGTGAGAGTATGCTTTTTTTGTTTTCCACTTTTAATGTTGTGTGTGATATAATTGTGAACTATCGACTTCTATTTTAATGGGTGGCACAACCGGTTCTTTTAAACCTAGTGATAGAGCCGATTTGGCTATTTCACTTTGTTTACTGGCAAACATTAATTCGCTTTTGGTGGAAATATATTCTGATCTTAATTCTTTTAATTCGTTGGTGATTTTATTGAATTCTCTTATTTTGTCGTCAGCGTAATAACCGTTAGCAATGTAAAAGATGGCGATTATGGCTAAGAAAATGATAAAAGGAAGGTGTTTGATGTTTTTTTCATTGGTTAAAAAAGTACCGCTGAAAATGGCTGATAATCCTTTGGCCAAAACGCCTTTTTTTCTTGGTCTTTGGGGCTTCGCTTCCTCAGGCGACACGGTCTCCTGAACAATTTCTTCTTGTTCAATTTGTGGTGCTTCTTTTGGTATTTCTCTGTACTTGTTTGCCAATTGTTGTTTTATAATTTTTCCGCTACACGTAATTTGGCGCTGCGGGCTCTTGTATTGTTTTTTATTTCATTTTCATCGGGAACTATTGGTTTCCCTGTTAAGTTTTTAAATATTTTTTGCGAGGTACCATAAATTATGTCCTTCTTCTCAATTCCTTCAGTATTACCTGTTTTGATTAAATTTTTTACAAGGCGATCTTCTAAGCTGTGGTATGATATCACCACCAATCGACTTCCAGAATCAAGGACCTCAACACATTGGCTTAAACATTCTTTCAGCGCATCCATTTCTTGATTCACTTCTATGCGCAGAGCTTGGAACACTTTTGCCAAATATTTGTGTTCTTCAAATTTTGGGGTGCAATGGGCAATGGCTTGTTTTAAATCATTGGTGGTATTGATTGGCGCATTTAAGCGGTAATTGCAAATTTCATTGGCTAGTTTAAAGGCATTTTGCACTTCACCGTATTCTTTGAATATTTGAAACAATTGTTTGCTTTCATACGCGTTTACAATTTTTTTAGCGCTCAATGGATTTTGCTGATTCATGCGCATGTCTAATTCCGAATCAAATCGAATTGAAAAACCGCGAGAGGCTTCATCAAATTGATGCGACGACACACCCAAATCACCCAAAATGCCATCAACTTTACTGATGCCGTAAACCCTTAAGAAATTTTTAAGATTACGAAAGTTTTGCGGTATCAATGTAAAGCGCGGATCTATTAAACTGTTTTTCTGCGCATCAGCATCTTGATCAAATGCAAACAGCTTTCCTTTTTCATTTAGTTTTTCAAGAATCAACGATGAATGTCCGCCACCGCCAAAGGTTAAATCAACATAAACGCCATCCGGTTTTTGGATTAAATAATCAATACAGACTTGTAAAAGAACGGAGGTGTGATAAGCATTATTCATCTACACCGTCATTAAAATTGATGCCACCCAAAACATCTTGCGCCAATTGTTCAATGTTGATGTCTTGGTTCAAGAATTCTTCATATAATTTTTTATCCCACAATTCTATCACATTGTTGCTTCCCAAAACTTTTAAATCGGCACTGATGTCGGCATAATCAGTTAAAGATTTTGGTAATAAAATACGTCCCGAATTATCGGCTTCAACATTTGTTGCCCCGCCCGTAAATTTTCTTACAAAAACATCGTTGGCTTTAATAAGGCGGTTTAGCTTACTTAATTTTTTATTCAAACGGTCCCACTCTTGTATGGGATATAAAACCAAACATTTTTGGTGAAGATTTCGGTTAATCACAAAGCCCTTTTCAAAAAGGCTTTCCAATTGTTTCCGAAGGTCAATCGGAAACATGAAACGCCCCTTTGCGTCTACTTTACAATCGTATTCTCCTATAAGGCTTGTCATTGCTTGATTTTCTAAGGCTCGAGCAAAAATAGGTATATTTTTACCACTTTTTACCACTTAATGCCCCTTTTTACCACTTTTGTTGAAAAAATGCAGGCTATTAACAAGGTTAATAACTTGTTAATTAGGCAAATAGAAACAGGTCTTTGCTCTGAAGCCTTGAATTAGCAAGTGTTTTGAAATTGGTTTTTTTAGAATCCCAAGCCTCTTTGAAAGATGTTTATGAAAAGGATATTAACAATGGCGTTATATTTTAAAGGCAGGTGATTTTTTATTGATGCTGCTTGAACTAAATACTGGTTTACGCTTTTAGAAAATCTTAAATGGCTTGCAATATTTTTTTTGCTTCTATACCATCCATGTCATCTTTGTTAATGGTGGTAAAGCGGTATTGGTGACTCACCTCAATGTAAATAAAATCAAATTCATTCACCACTTTGCCAATGAGTCGGTAACAACCCGGACCCGTAAAGGGAAAACTTCGGGCGGAGGGAGGAAAGTGTACTGTGTCAATCCAATAGCCTTTGATGTCTAAAAAAGTACCGAAATACATTTTTTCACCCGAGGCGGTATTTGTGCGTTTGGTGTTCACCAAGTAACCAATAATTTCAACAGTTTTGCCTTCCAGTTTTTTTAAATCGCTGCTCAATAAGTCATTGTTTATTTTTTCTTTTAATAATTTAAAAGGTGAACAAAGTGAAAATCCAAGTAGTTCAATTTCATCCAAAGCATCATCAAGCCAGGTGTTTTCGAGTTTCGGTAATACGTATCGTTCGGGTTCCATATCAAATAATTCTTCCCCTTCATTTTTTTGTTTAATGGGATTAATTAACATGTGCGCTTCCCACATCAAAGCCCTTTTGTTGGGATTCAAAATATTGAAAGCACCTACACGAATTAAAATACGCAATTGCTCAATCGAGATATTTGTGCGTTTGATGAAATTATATAAATCAGTGTATGAACCATTTTCTTGGCGCTCTTGAATCATTTGAATAATCACTTGCTGTTCGAGATCCGACACCATGGTTAATCCCAAATAAATGTTTGTGCCTTTCACTTCACACATTTCGGTGCTGGTGTTTACACATGGAGCAATGATAAGGGCGCCATGCATGCGTGCCTCATGAATGTATAATTCTTTTCGGTAAAAGCCGCCGCCATTGTTTAAGGTGGCCACCATGTATTCAATGGGATGGTAGGCTTTCAGATACAAAGCTTGGTAACTCTCAACCGCATAACTGGCCGAATGTCCTTTTGAAAAAGCAAAATTGGCAAAACTTTCTATCTGTATCCAAATATTATTCACAGTATCGAAGGGGTAATTTTTCGCAAGACAATTAATAAAAAACCGCTCTTTCACTTTATTAAATTCGTTTCGTTTTTTAAATTTCCAACTCATGCCGCGTCGCAAATAATCGGCATCCGCAAGCGAAAGGCCGGCAAACAAATGCGCTATTTTAATCACATCTTCTTGATACACCATTACACCATACGTTTCGGCAAGCATGTTGTACAATTCAGGAAGTTCTTCTTTGGCTTTTTCCCGTCTTTCTTTTTCAGGGATCCCGGCGATCTTTAATCCAAACTCGACATTGTTCAGAACCGTGAGCCATGGGAAAAGCGCCGCTTCCTGAAAACAGGTGCGTGAATATCCAGGCAAAGCCGAGGATCAGC
>JBAXXZ010000114.1:0-6520 GCA_037127575.1 Bacteroidota bacterium
GTGTGCCACAATAAGTTTTGTTCACCTCTGCGAGTGCGATCAATGTATGGTTTTAAACTTTCATAATCATTTAATGGAATTTGATTCTTAAAGTGTTCGTAATTTTCGATGTCTTTAAAATGGTGCTTAGTTCCAAATTCGGTTGCTTCAGCATCTTTCACCAAGCTTAATAGCCACTCATTCTGCACGTCGTTTGGATATTTGATGAATAGCTCAATTTGATGCATGCGTTTTTTCATCAACCAACTGGCTATGGAATTAATGATGGCCATTATTTTTTAAAAGCGGTATAAAGTTCGTTCAGCGTGAAGGTATTCAAACAATGTTTTTTCGATAACATGCCTTTTCTGGCAACGCAAACACCGTAGTGCATATCGTGAAAACCTTGCATTTGATGGGCATCAGGATTAATCGAAATTTTAACGCCTTTTTCTATGCAATACGGAATCCAGCGCCAATCAATGTCTAAGCGATAAGGATGTGCATTTAATTCTATGCTCACATTGTTTGAAGCACAGGCATCTATGATCAATTTGTGATTGATTGGATAACCGGGTCGAGCCAATAATAAACGCCCTGTTGGATGACCCAAAATATTGGTGTATGGATTTTCGATTGCCTTAATCAAGCGTTGATTGGCTTTTTCTTCAGTCATTTTTAAATTAGAGTGTACCGAGGCCACTATAAAATCAAAGGTTTTTAAAATCACATCCGGATAATCCAACGAACCATCGTTTAGAATATCACTTTCAATGCCTTTTAGAATCTTAAAATTTTGGTACTGTTCATTTAGTTGATCAATTTCTATTTGTTGCGCCAATACCCGCTCAATGCTTAGTCCATTCGCATAAAAGGCAGATTTGGAATGGTCGCAAATTCCAAAATAAGCGTAGCCCAAGGATTGACAATAATCAGCCATTTCTTTTAATGTGTTTACACCGTCGCTGTAGGTTGAGTGATTGTGTAAGATGCCTTTCAAATCATCCAATGTAATTAATTGGGGTATTTTATTTTGTTTAGCAGCATCAACTTCAGTAAGTCCTTCGCGCAATTCGGTTTGAATAAATGGCAAGCCCAGCTTAGCATAAACGGAATCCTCATCACTGAAAAACGCAGGGACTAAACTGGCAAAATTTATTTTTTCCAGATGTTCTTTTGTAGAACTGCCTTCTATTAATTTGTAATTAAATAGATTCGCTTCACACAAATGAAAATTTATTTTTAAAGGAATCATGTGTTCCAAAGCCGAATAATCTTTTTCCAATGCCTGATCAATTAAAACTTCTATCGACTCAATCACTTCCATTTTACGTGCCAAATCACCTAACAAGGCAATTTGTATGCCCGGTTGCTGTGCTTTTATGGCCGCCATCAATTGGTTCACAGGTTTTTCCAATGTTGAGTAATGAAATTTATTGTTATTGGCGATTTTAAATTCGATGCTTTGTTTAACAGCCTTTTGTGTTTTGTCGCCAAATCCTTTTAGAGTCACTAAACGATTTTCGTTACAAGCATACAGCAACTCACCAACACTTTCAATGTTTAGTTCTTGCCACAAGGCCCTTACTTTTTTTGGACCCAAGCCTTTGATGCCCATCATGTCGATTACACCGATAGGTGTTTTTTCAATCAACTCTTTTAATTCTTTTAACTCACCATGCTCAAGCAGCTCCATAATTTTTGAAGCCATGCTTTTGCCAATGCCTTCAATGCCCTCAATGTCACCTTTCGATTTTCCTTCAAAATCGTATCGTAGTTTGTTTAATTTAAATGCCGCATTGGCATAAGCCTTCGATTTAAAAGGATTATCCTCATGCAAATCAATCAATTTGCCTGTTAATTCTAGCGTTTCAATTATTTCATCATTGGCCATGTTCACAAAAGGCATTTGCAATTATTAAGTCAGATGGTGTGGTGATTTTTATGTTCTCAACATTGCCTTCTACCAAATTTATTTTTTCGCCCATGGTCTCCAAAACCGAAGCATCGTCAGTAAAAGCGGCTTGGTATTTTTGTTTAAAGGCTTTATTGATTAGTGTTAATTGAAAACATTGCGGTGTTTGAATGATTTTAAAAGCGTCACGGTTCACAATGTTACTGCCTTCTGTGTTTAATTGCCGCAAACTTTCATGAATGGATAAACATGGCGTGGCATTGCCATTTTTTTCGGCAGTGTGATAACAGTTAGTGATTGTTTGAATTGAAACAAATGGTCGTGCAGCATCATGTATTCCAACCACGCCTTCTTCTCCTGCCAAACAAGCTAATCCGTTTTTCACCGAATCAAATCGGGTTTCGCCACCGATTGTAATCCTAATGTTAGTGGTATTGATGCCTGAAGTATCTAAAATTTCTTTTAGGAGGTTCTGATAGTCCTTGCGCACGGCAATCACCATGCTTATTTGGGGATTGAAGTTGATGAACTTTTCAATGGTGCGAACAATTACTGCTTTACCCTTTAACTGAATAAATTGTTTGGGAACTTCGCTTTTCATGCGACTGCCGCTACCTCCCGCAACTATAATAACGTGTTGTTTCAATTTGAATACTGCTTAATCTATTTCTAATACAACCGGACAATGGTCGCTGTGTATTGCTTGAGGAAGGATGTGTGCATTTTTAATCTTGGCCTCCAAATGCTGCGCCACCATGTTGTAATCAATTCGCCAACCTAAATTTTTGGCTCTTGCACCGGCCCTATAGCTCCACCAGCTATAGTGGTGGGGATCTTTGTTTAAATGTCGAAACGAATCCACAAAACCTGCGTTGATAAAGCCTTCCATCCATTCACGTTCTTCAGGTAAAAATCCACTTGTATTGGCATTCGATTTTGGATTATGTATGTCAATGGCCCTGTGACAAATATTAAAATCACCGCAAAGAATTAAATTGGGTTGATGTACCCTTAAATTTTCAATATATTTTTGATAATCGCTTAACCATTGCATTTTAAATGCTTGTCGTTCTTCACCACTGCTGCCACTTGGATGATATACACTCATCACGGTATAGTCGTTAAATTCTGCGGTTAATATTCTTCCTTCATCATCATATGCTTTAATGCCACAGCCGTAAGTTACTTTTATCGGTTTTTGTTTCGAGAAAATGGCCACGCCACTATATCCTTTTTTTTGAGCAGGATACCAATAATGGTGATACCCTAATTCTTCAAATTCAAATACGCCTACTTGTTCGGGACTGGCCTTAATTTCCTGTAAACACAACACATCGGGGTCTTCAGCTCGCATCCAATCAATCAGTCCTTTCGACATGGCCGCCCGAATACCATTTACATTATAGGTAATAACTTTCATGACATGAATTTACATGTTTAATATGATTACAGAAATTAAAAAATGTTTAGGAACGAAGGCTTATTCTGATTTAATCAGCTTGTAAACCATTGGTGATTCATTAATTTTAAGGTAATAAATTCCTGTGGCGGCATTTTCCATATGAATATCAACCGAATTACCTTGCATGTTTTGCTTCAAAACCAAAGCGCCTGTTAAATCAAATACACTAATCACAGCATTCAACTCGCGTTCACTGCTTAAATGAAATACATTTTTGAATGGATTTGGGAAAATATTTAATTGGTAGACGAGGTTGCTATTTTCAGTAATACCCGTGCAAGCATTCACTTTTAGTGCAATGGTGGTTGAGTTGGTACAACCCAAGTTGTTGGTGCCCGTTACAGTAAATATTTGTGAAGCATTTGAAACTGTTGGTGTAAATACAAGGGTATTGGTACTGGCAATACCAACCCAGTTAAATGTGCTGGCACCAACTGCTGTTAAGGTCACTGTTTCCTTGATGCATAAACTAGTTCGTGTTGAACTGGCTAAAATAGTTGGCAATGGCGCAACCGTTAGTGTTGAAACAGCAGTTCCTACACAACCATTGGCGGCAATACCCCAAACCATGTATGAGAATGTACCCGTGGTGGTTGGACTCGCCGTGGTGAATAAGCTTGAATATGAATAATTCACGGCACCTGTTGGGGCCATAGTAAATGTTGAACCCAAACACATGCTGCCACTGTTAACCACAACTGTTGGCGTAGCATTCACATTTACAGGGGCCAACCCCGGATTTATTGAAATGCATCCATTGCTATTGTCGCCATAAACTGAATAGGTCATGTTTGTCATGGGCATCACAGTAAAAGGTTGCGCACCGGTTATGTTACCCGGCATTAATGTATAGTTGACGCCACCGGTTGCAGAGATACTCACAATGCTACCTGAACATAATACAGAAGGAGAAACATTGGTAACTGATATAATTGGACTAGGGATGACATTCACAGAAAATTGTGCTGGAAGAGAAGTTCCACATGTATAGGTGGCTGTAACATTTAAATAGCCTCCCACGCCTGCAGTTGCGGTTAATGCTGTTGTTGTACTTGAACCATTCCATCCGCCCGGAAGCGTCCAACTGTAAGAACTTGCACCCGGCATACTGATACACGAAAAACTGCCGGGGGAATTAAAACACAAAACAGAATTGCCGCCAACACTGGTTGGAGGCGTTCCTTGAACCAAATTGGTAAAAGCGTATGCCGAGTTACTGCCCGACCAAAAAGTGGTTGTTCTACCTGGTACATTCACGCCTGAAGTGCCGCCTTGATTTTCAATACCTTGGGATGAAGCATAAGATTGTGTGCCAATGGTGGCTGTATGCACTTCAATCATGTTACTTCCTTCATATATTACAATTTGCCCTGAACAAGTTAATGTAGTTGTGGGAGGTGTAGAATACCAATATGGCACATTGCTATAAGTGACAATAAATTTTTGATTTGGTGTAGTGCCAATGGTGGTAAAGGTTACAGCACCACCTGCGCTAGCATCCAAATCACACATGTTTAAAGCAATGATGCCATTCGGACTTGTTGTGCTTGGGAAAGATTGTGCCGGATCAGCACCGCCAATACTTGGCAAACTTCCCAAAACAATAAAGCCGTTTGAACAGATATACGCACTGGTGTATGTGGTACAATAATAATTAAAAGTAAAACCTATAGGCACAGGTGAAGTATAACCATCATCAGAGTTAGGAGAAAATGCATTGCTAACATTGGTTCCACCTGTAGGAAATAATGAATATGTGGCAGGATTAACCGTGTACGCCGAGCAATTGGGAACACATTGTGATTTAACAGTGCTGAATCCCATAATAAGGATACCTAAAATGTATAATGTTTTTTTCATGCGAAAGAGGTTTGATGTATATAAATATAGTAAAAACAATTCAGAAAAAAACAGGCATAAAAAAAGGGATTCAATTGAATCCCTTTAAATGATAAAAATCAGCTCACTAAAGAGGCTTATTTCCTTCCAAACTAATTTTAATGGTAATTTCTTCAGCTGCACCACCACCTTCAATCCCAAAGTCGTTGCGGTTAATCAAAGCTTCTCCTTCAAATCCACAAACATTGAATTTTTTTCCGTCATACTCTTGATCAGAAGCACCTTGGTAATTAAATTTTAGGGACACTTCTTTACTTACACCCTTTAAAGTAAGTTTTCCTTTGGCGATGTATGAATAGTTCATCTCTCCTTCCAATTTTTCAACAACTGCAGCTTCGAAAATGGCAGCAGGGAATTTTTTCACGTTAAAGAATTTTTCTTTGTTTTTCAAATGGTCGTCACGCATTTCGTTTTGTGTGGCTATTGAATTCATATTCATCGCCACATAAATTTTAGCACCACTGGCATTATCTAATTGTACATAACCACTGTCGATTTTAATTGAACCTGATGTGTTACTGATAATGTGTTTCACTGTAAAGTTCACCGAGCTGTGTGATCCATCAACCATATACTTGCCGCTTAATTCAGATATGTCCTTTTTACCGACACTCATGATGCTATCGCATTGTGATTTGTTGGTGCAAGTATATTCCTGACCATTGATGTTACATTTTAAAACTTCTTCAGTTACCATTTTGCCACCATTGTGTGCAGCATCATCAATGCTGTTTACTGAAATATATGGGGCAATTACCAACGAAACAATACTCATTAATTTAATTAAGATGTTCATTGATGGACCAGAGGTATCTTTAAACGGATCACCCACTGTATCACCAGTTACAGATGCTTTATGAGGCTCCGATTTTTTATAAAAGGTTTCACCATTAATCACCACACCTTTTTCAAAAGATTTTTTAGCATTGTCCCAAGCGCCACCGGCATTGCTTTGGAAAATTCCCATCAACACACCACTAACCGTTACACCGGCCAATAAACCGCCAAGCATTTCTGCCGAACTCGCATTATCAAACATACCTTTGAAACCGAATCCAACTAAAATAGGAGTTAAAAGAGCAATAGCACCCGGCATCATCATTTCACGAATAGAAGCTTTAGTAGATATGGCCACACATTTTTCGTATTCTGGTTTGGCTTTGTATTCCATAATACCAGGAATTTCGCGAAACTGACGACGAACTTCTTGCACCATATCCATAGCAGCTTTACCAACCGCTTGAATACATAATGCAGAGAAGATG
>JBAXXZ010000115.1:0-6509 GCA_037127575.1 Bacteroidota bacterium
AAAGAATACTGGTCACCTTTTAAATCACGTGAACGAATCATGCCTTCGCATTTGTTTTCAATTACCTCCACATAAATACCCCATTCGGTAACGCCGGTGATGATGCCATCGAATGATTGTCCGATTTTATCTTTCATGAACTCTACTTGTTTGTACTTAACAGAGGCACGTTCGGCTTCAGCGGCTACACGTTCCATGTCGCTGCTGTGTTTACAGAGCTTTTCGAGTTCATCGGCATTCGAATAATTTTTATGGTTTAATCGTGCCTCGAGTAAGCGGTGCACCAAAACATCGGGGTAGCGACGGATTGGTGAAGTAAAATGGGTGTAATATTCAAAACCCAAACCATAATGTCCGGCATTTTTGATGGTGTAAATGGCTTTCGGCATACTGCGAACCGCTAGTAGTTCCATCATGCTTTGTTCCTTTTTATTTTTTACATCTATCAATAATTTATTGATGGATTGGGAAATTTTGGTTTTGTTGGTGATGTTCATTTGGTAACCAAAGCGTGCCGCAAAGCCGCTCAGTTCTTGCATTTTTTCATCGCTTGGAATATCGTGGATGCGATACACACAGAGGTTTTTGGCGGTGTTTTGTTTTTTGTTTTTTGTGGCTTCAGCCTGTTCATCTTTGCCAGAAGGTTTGCCTAAAAACTCGGCCACTTTTCTATTGGCCAATAACATAAAATCTTCGATGCGTTTGTGGGCATCTTTTTGTGTTTTAAAAAATACACCAATGGGATTTCCTTCTTCATCCAAATTAAATTTTACTTCGGCTTTATCGAAAAAGATGGAGCCTTTTTTTGTTCGATCGTCGCGCAGTTTTTTTGCGAGTCGGTCGAGCACCAAAATTTCATCTTTGTATTCTCCTTGATTGGTTTCAATAATGGTTTGTACTTCTTCGTATGAAAATCGGCGATCACTTTTAATCACGGTTTTACCGAACCATTGGTGGTGAATTTGCGCATCATCATCCAATTGAAAAACAGCACTGAAACATAATTTTTCTTCATCGGGGCGCAATGAACAAACAAAATTACTTAATACTTCAGGTAACATGGGAATACAACGATCGACCAAATACACTGATGTAGCGCGTTGCACAGCCTCTTTATCAAGTTCGGTATGTTCTTTTAAATAATGGCTTACATCAGCAATGTGCACGCCGATTTCCCAAAAACCGTTTTCTAATTTTTCGATTGATAAGGCATCATCAAAATCTTTCGCATCAACGGGATCGATGGTAAAGGTGGTGATTTCACGGAAATCGCGTCGTTTGGCAATTTCGGCTTTTGTAATTTCGGTGGGTAATTTTTTGGCTTCATTTTCAATGGCTGTTGGAAAATGTTCGGGTAAGCCATATTCGGCCATGATGGCATTCATTTCGGTTTTGTGTTCGCCGGGGAAACCAAATACATTTTCAACAGTGGCGATTGGATTTTGATCACCTGCCTTCCATTCTTTTAATTTAATTTGCACCTTTTGCCCGTCTTTGGCGCCATTGATATCGGTGTTTCGAATAAAAAAATCGACGTGTAACTTATTGCTATCCGGTACTACAAAGGCAAATTTCGGATTGATTTTAATGGTGCCAACAAATTCGGTTTTGGCTCTGGTGATGACTTCTACAACGGATCCTTCTTTGCGACGGCCGCGGTGGCTATTATCGATGAGTACTTTCACCAAATCGCCTTGCAAGGCATCTTTTGATTTACGGGCAGGGATAAAAATATCATTTTCGAGGTCGGCCACAATAACGAAGGCAGTGCCTTGCGTGGTAAAATCGATGGTGCCTGTTAAATATTCTTTGGTTTGTTTGGCTTCGTATTTTCCTTTTTCGGGTTCTATTACAAAACCTTTTTCTTTAAGGGTTTCGAGGGTTTCAATCAACAAAAAGCGTTCGGCCTCATTGTTAATTTCCATGGCCGCACCAAGCTGTTTATAATTGAATGCTTTTGATTGATTGTGTTGTAAGAATGCGAGAACTTCTTCGAATAGAAAACGCTTTGGTTTTTTGTTTTTTGACATAGGAATTGCTTCTTACTAAAAATACTTATTTGTGACTAAGTGTGAAGCATGGCATTTAAGTGTTTATTAACATAGAATTATTTTTTGCCACTTAGATTCTAAGATTTGCTGAGTTACTATTTGTTTTGATAAGTATTTTTTGGGCGCCAGACGGGCTGCTGCGGGCTCGGCTATCGCCTTGGCTTTTTGCCGCTAAAGACGCAAGCGGCAAAAGAGCTTCCCCTTCGCATCCCTGGCGCTAGTATCTCGATAAAACCTGAAAGGACTCTACTCACTTGGCATTGAGACCTGTCAGGTTTAATAAAAGATCACGGAAGTTGGCGGCGACCTTAAATTGTTTACTACAACAAGTTCTTAAACTTGAACAGGTAGAAAATATTGCTCAAAAAACGTTAATTTCAAGCTCAATTTGAAAATAGTTTTAGTATGTTCCCTAATTCTGCTAATAGTCCAATTGTAATACATCATTATTGACACAAATATTCTGGTGCAAAGTCCTGAAGCAGTTCCCTTAAATTTCAAAATTATTTGTTGAAAAATGGTTGGCTTTAGGATATAGCGCTTATGATTTATCAAATTTAAAATACGGTACAATTGGTAAACGTTCAAAGTATGATTTTTTCAACTTTTTAAAAACTCAAACTGCAATATCTATTATGAGATCAACCTGAGTTTAAAATAAGAATGAAACACTACAATGTTACATTTTCGTTCACATACTTATAAGCCATGTCGATGATTTCTTTGGCTTTTTTGGTATCCAACAAATGAAATTGATGAAGATTTGGCGGTTCAATGAAAAGATATGCGTTTTGAATAGCCTTTTTGATGGTATTTCGCAGCACGATGTGCATTGAGCGATCGATGATTTTTGCAGTTGAAAAATTCGATTGATAAGGGCTCAAGGGATTAACATGACAAGCGATTGTTTTCACAGTGCTATTTTGAAAAGGCTCGAAAGGTAAATTATTGGTCATTCCACCATCGGCATAAGGAACATTGTTGATCATCACAGGTGAGAAGATAGCCGGAATGGCGGAGGAGGCTAGGAGTACATCTAACAATGGTCCGCTGTTGATGATTTCACATTCGCCACTTGCTAAATTTGTAAGGGAAATAAACAAAGGGGTGTTTAATTCTTCAAAGGTTTTGCTGCGAAGGTATTTTTTGAGTAAACCATGAATTGTGTGCGAAGCGAACAAACCTTGTTTGATGCCGAGGGCAGACCAAGAAATTTTGGGCTCCTCGTTTAAAATAATTTCTTTGATTTGAATTGGACTGTAACCATCACAAATTAAAACACCAATTAAAGCCCCGGCGCTGGTTGCGCTGATGGCATTTATTTTCAATCCTTGCTCTTGTAAAGCCTGTAAAATGCCGATATGAGCATAGCCTCTGGCGCCGCCACCGGAGAGCACAAGGTTAAAATTTAATTCATCCATGAATAAAAATTAATTCAAACTAAGATAGGGTGTTGATAGCATTAATAGACTTGTTTTCGGCGCCTTGAAAATAAAAACACAAACTGTATTCAAGTTCAAAAACAATTGGTGATTTAAAGTTTTGAATTTAAGAAATCAAGGAATTACACATTTTCGCCCCAGTGTTCAATTTCATCGGCTGTCCAAACCGAAGGGAAAAAAATGCGACGTTGGTATTTTGGTAACATGTATTTTTTCCAATCACTGCCACCGGTGGCTTCAACAGCTTTTCCATCGGCTTGTAAATATTTTTCGGCTGCATAATAATGGGCCATTACCCAAGTGATGTTCACCGTTTTGTCGAAGTGGCGCATGGCTTGCATTAATTCAGGATTTTGTTGCGCGTCAATTGGCAAGGATTTGTAAAGGGTATAGAGATTTGTTGTTTTGTAATCTGTGAGCTTTTGCAAGAACATTTTTTTATAACGCTTCTCAAAATTGGTGATGAGTGTGTTTTTCTTTCCTGTGGCATGGTCTTTACCGGCAGCTTGCCAATATAAATGTTCATACACTTTTTCTTCCTTGGCTTGTATGTCGAAGTCTTTTCGAAAACGGTTATCAATTAAATTGATCCATTCGGTTGAAGCAAATTCAATGATGCGGTATTGAGCGCTTTGAAAGCCGGAAGCCGGTGTTAAGGTATTTCTGAATTTCAAATACTGTTCGGTGTCCATGCCATTTTGCATGATGCTGAAAGAAGAGGCCAGCATGTCGAAATAACGGCTAACGCGATTGAGTTTTTCGGAAAAAAAAGCAGGTGTTAAATCATCATTGGTAGCAACTTGGTCGATTTCCCATAAAATCATTTTGAACAAAAGCTCATTGATTTGATGGTACATAATAAATACCATCTCATCGGGCAAGGTGGTGCGTTGGGTTTGTAGGTTTAAGAGGGCATCTGTTTGAATGTAATCCCAATATGTAATTGGTTTTGCCCAAATAAGGCCTTCCAAATGTACATCGGGATTTTGATCAATGGCTTTAAACTTTTCTTCTATGCGTTGATGCAATTTTTCTTGTTTTTCGTTCATCAGATAATCTTTCTTATTACAAATCTAATTATAAAGTTCCTCTTCTTGCCTGTTCGGCTTCAATAGACTCGAATAAAGCTTGGAAATTTCCTTTACCAAAAGATTTAGCGCCTTTGCGTTGAATAATTTCGAAAAATAATGTTGGTCGGTCTTCTACCGGTTTGGTGAAAATTTGAAGCAAGTATCCATCTTCATCTCTATCCACCATAATGCCCCATTTTTTAAGTACTTCCATGTCTTCTTCAATTAGTCCAACGCGGTCCTTCACTGTATCATAGTATGAGCCGGGCACATAAAGGAAATCCACGCCGCGTTTGCGCATTTCAGAAATGGTAAAAATGATGTCGTCGGTTGCAACGGCAATGTGTTGGCAACCGGGACCTCTGTAAAAATCGATATATTCTTCAACTTGTGATTTCTTTTTGCCAAGTGCAGGCTCATTAATAGGGAATTTGATGCGGCCATTACCATTGGTCATTACCTTACTCATTAAGGCTGTGAATTCGGTTGAAATATCTTTATCGTCGAAGGTGATTAAGTTTGCGAAGCCCATTGCGGTTTCATAAAATGATGCCCATTTATTCATGGTTCCCAATTCAACATTGCCCACCATGTGGTCGATGTATTTTAGTCCAGTTGGACGTGGGTGGTATTCGGTTCTCCATGTTTCGAAGCCAGGCAAGAAAACACCTTTGTAGTTTTTGCGTTCAACAAAAATGTGTATTGTTTCGCCGTAGGTATGAATACCTGATTTTACTACTTCACCATTTTCATCTTTAAATACAGTTGGCTGCATAAAAGGTTTTGCGCCACGCTTGGTGGTTTCTTCAAATGCTTTGGTGGCATCATCTACCCAAAGCGCAATAACCTTAACACCATCGCCATGTTTGCGAATGTGGTGTGAAATATCACTTTCAGGATCGAATGGACTAGTAAGCACTAAACGAATTTTATCTTGCACCAAAACATACGACACTTTATCGCGTACCCCGGTTTCTAAGCCGGCATATGCCAATTCTTGAAAACCAAAAGCTGTTTTATAATAATGGGCAGCTTGTTTGGCATTTCCTACATACAGTTCAACATAATCGGTTCCGATAATGGGTAAAAAATCTTGCGCTTTTTCAAATATTTTTTCTATCCCGTAATTGTAATTGCTTACATGCGTTAGGTCTTTGGCTTCCATGCTTGTTATTTTAAGGCATTAATCGGTTAATTTTCCAGTTGTGTTCTTTATCTAGATGGTATTCAATTCTATCGTGCAAGCGGTTCATTCGCCCTTGCCAAAATTCAAAATGTTCGGGCTCCAAAACATATCCGCCCCAGTGATCGGGCTTATGCACTTTGGTTTGAAAGCGTTTTTCTTTTTCACGTTCGAACATATAATCCAATTCGTTTCGGTTGGCGATAATTTCACTTTGGCTCGAAACATGCGCCGCCACTTGGCTTTCGAAAGGGCGTGACTCGAAGTATGCTTCGGAAACTGCTGCAGGTAATTTATTTACATGGCCGCGTATTCGAATTTGACGCTGGGTATCTAACCAGAAGAACAAAAGTGAAGCGCGGTTATCATGGGCTAAGTCCTTGCCCTTTTTACTATTGTAATTCGTATAAAAAGTAAATCCGTTAAAACTAATATTCCTTAACAATACTACTCGAGAATCGGGAAAACCATCACTACCGGCGGTTGAGAGCACCATGGCATTCACTTGTTCGTTTCCGCCGTCGAATTCTTCTTTTAACCAATGTTTAAATTGCTGAAAGGGATTTGGTTGCAAATCTTTTTCCAACAATTCAAACTTATTGTAATCCGTTCGTATGGTATGTAATATCTTGTCCATTTTAATTAGCTAAGTTCTTTTTCTGTCATCCAAGAATGGTAATAATCTTTTACTTCATACTTCATGGCTTCCTTGCTCACTTTTAATGGATTAAAAGGATCAATCATAACTGCCAATTCTTTGGTT
>JBAXXZ010000116.1:0-6465 GCA_037127575.1 Bacteroidota bacterium
ATTGGGTAATGTTTATGACACTAAATTTTCGTGGTTGGATAAAGAAATGTACAGCACTGAATTGGTTTGGAAGATTTATAAAAGGGCTGCACAAATTGAATTGTGTGAGGCCAAACTGTTTGAAAAGATAGAAATCAACGACACCATCGTGAAGCGGAAAATTAAAATACAAATGGGTGATAGCATTGCTGCTTTTACAAAAATTGTTTCTCCCACCGATTTATACAATTCCAGCTATCTCTTTAAAATTAAGTAAACATAGGGGTTTACAAGAAATTGAGCAGGTTGTAGATTGATTTTATTTAATAATACCAAAGCGTTTATACACTTTATTTACCTCTTCAACTATGTTGAATTTATAATTCACATATGAAAACACAATCACACTGAATAAACTTCCAAGTAAAGCCTTAACAAAAGGATGCCAGTTGGCGGGTAAAATAAACAAGAAGCCGATGCATGCCATGATGCTTATTAAAATATATACAGTGTTTTTGGTGAAGGGTTGCATTTTAAACTTTACAAGAATATAGATGTATTTAAGAAAATTGAATGCTCCAATGGATATTAATGTAGCCAAGGCTGCACCTGAGATGCCAAAAATTTCGATGAAATAATTATTGGCGAAAACAGAAACAACCAATAGAATAAAAAGAAATAAGGAGGCCGCATAATATTTACTGGAATACAAAATAACCGACGAATTAACACTGGTTAAAAGATTGAACAAAGAAGAAAAAGAAACAATGTAAAAAGCCATTTTTCCTGCATGGTATTCAGCCGGAAGAAACAACATGATGAAATCCAAACTTGCCCATAAAATACAGAACAAAATGCCACCGGCAAAAAACATGTATCGGCTGCTCATCTCGTAAATTTTTTGTACTTCGGCCACATCATTAATGCTCCAGGCATAAGCTATTTTTGGTTGTGCAATTCGCTCCAGACTATTAAAGGGGATTTCCATAACAGCGCACATCATGATACAAGTGGCGTAAACACCAACTAATTTCTCGTTTAAAAAATGGCCAATCATTAATTGATCAATAAATTTGATACCCAATGAGGCAAATGATGTGAGTGTCATTAATAGACTAAACATTGCAATTTGTTTTAAATCGAGACCTTTAAAAAACGACCAATTGATTTTAAAAGAAACAGCCTTGTGGTAAATAAGATAAGATACCAATAGGATGAGTTGAACCAAGAAAATACCCATGTATGATAATACAAGCATGTGTTTGTTGATGACCTGGTAGTGGTATAAAATTACCACCAACAATTGTCCAACACGTGTAAATATATCCGTTAAAAACACCGTGAATGTTGTTTTTAATAATGCAGAGGAATAAATTGAGTAAATTGAAATGAGTGATAAAATAAAGGCAAAAACAATGGCTTCGTTAAAATAAATAGGAAATTCAGGAGAGCGTTGGTAATATAAATTGAATTGATTTTTGTTGAGATACATTAACAAACCAATTAATAAGGCACCAATTGATGCAATTAACAATAGTAAGGCAAATAAACCGTGGTGACTACTTTCATCATTTCTAATCTTAGGAAACATGCGCACTGTTACACTGCCAATTCCTAATGGCATAATAACGGCAGCCATCCATGAAAAGGAATACAACAATCTTAATAAGCCAATATCAGATGAAGAGATTAAAAACGGTTGTGTGTATATCACCACAAAACCAATTAAAGCACCAATGTAACTGAGGCTTGTGTTGGCAATACTTTGTTTTTTAATCTCCCCCACTTTATTTTATTTTTTGAAAAATGGCAAACTCGGTGGTAGGACTTTCATTGGTATGATTTACCAAGTACATTTCGATTGGAAATAAAAAGGCACCAAAAATGTTTCCTAAAAAGGGCATTACGTACAAAGCATTTTCGAGTAAAAACCAATAGGCTTTTAAGAAGGGGTTTGAACTATCGATTGGACTATTGCTGAGATACATAAACGGTTTCCTTGTGACCAATTTAAAATTGTTTTTATCAAAAACATCCAACAAATAACTTTTGGTTCTACTTACTTGGCTTTCGCCTCTAAATACATCTTTGTGTAAAAAGTTATCCGAATAAATGAAATAACCTTTGTCTTTCACTAAAGTTGAAATATTGGCAATGGCTTGTTCAAAGCGGGCATCATCAACAATGTGAAATAACACATCCATAGAAGACACCAAATCGAAATTTTGTAAACCGGCCTCCTTGTTAAAGTCAACATCACCAATATCAATTTGGTGAAATTGTTGTTGATTGAAGGTTTGTTTTAGATTTTCAACGGCAGTTTTACTGATGTCGGCGCCGGTAATTTCTTTCACCATTAATTCTCGCCAAGCCTGAATATAAAAACCGGTACCAGAACCAATGTCGAGGGCAGTCATTTGTTTAAAGTTCAAATTCATGGCATTTAAAGCATTCATAAAAACCTTTTTACGAACCTTGTATGCCCATTTGTTGAATGCGGGACCTAATTTCTTAAAGCCTACCCCTTCTAATCCGGAAATGGTATGCAAACGGTCTTCCCAATAAGCATCGGGATTAAAATCTTTCTCCTTCATGTGTCAAATTTAAAATAAATCGCATCATGTGAATCACGAATTAAGCTATTTTATGCTTATTGGCTTGTTAGGAATTTATTTATTCATTGCTACATCCGGCAGCTTCAATTCAATAGTATTGGTTAAATTAGCTGCAATATAAAGGCTGTAATTGAGTAATACCACACATAAAAAGCCAAACAAGGTACTGTTTTTTAGTTATTGGTATCCAAATGCCGTACTAAGTAATCAGGCTTATTTTGCCAAACAACATGCCCAAGCATTGAATAAGGTTTTCAGTGTGGAAGTGCTTGCTGTACATATATTAGAAGGCAAGGGTATTTACAATCGTCGCTACCAATGCGAGCTTGATGAGAATGGCATTAAAACACATCGCATTTACATTCAGTCGAAGTTTTACAAACTTTTTTATGTAGCCCTACCATGGCAATATTTATTGATTAAAAGGATTATTCGTCAGAATATCATTGAAACATTTGCGTTCAATACCATTCATTCAAATGTAATTTACCCCTGCGGCATAGTGGGTTATCAATTATCGAAGTACTTTAAAACAAAACATGTTATTACCGAGCATTGGAGTAAATTGGATAAATTTTTTAAGGTTAGTGCTTACAAAAATATTGGCCGAAAAGCTTATGAATTGGCCGATGCATTAAGCGCTGTTTCGCAACAGTTGGCCAATACCATGCAAAAATACCACAACAATCAGGTAACGATGCTTGTACCCAATGTGATTGACGGGTCCAATTTTTTTTACAATGAAAAGGTTCAAAAAAACAAGATTTTAACTTTTACAGCAGTAGCACATTGGCAGGCACCCAAAAATCCATTTTATTTTTTGGAAGCACTACACATTTTATATATTGAAAAGAAAATGCCCCCTTTTAAGATTGTTTTGATTGGTGAGGGTGAAATATTATGCAATGTAAAAGAAAACAAGTACCCCTACCCGATTGAAATGCCGGGGAATTTAAGTGCAAGTGAATTGTGTTTACATTTAAATCAATGCCACTTTTTTTTGCATGGATCAGATTTTGAAACCTTTTCGGTTGTTATGGTTGAAGCATTAATTTGTGGCTTACCCAGCATAGTAAGTGCTGTTGGTATTGCCCGAGAACTAATCAATGAAAACAATGGCTTTATTGCAGAAAATAATACGGCTGATTGGCAAATAAAAATTGAAAAATTATTGCAAACTAATTATGATGCGAAATTGATTTCGGAACAAATTGGTGAACGTTACAGTTTAAAGGCGGTAGGTAGTTGTTTTGAAAAGCTTTATCAAAAAGCAGGTATTAGTTCATGATTAAATCGGGTATCACCAAATTGGCTGAATCATAAAAAGCCAATTCATGAATGGATATTTTTACATGCTTGATAATTGGAAATGTGCTAAGAATATCCATTACTTCACGTTCGTTTTTGGCTTCAATAAACACCCAAACATTTTTGCGTTCCATATCCAATGAATAACTTAATATTACGCGCTTCATTAACAATTCGTTAATCACATTCCTTTGCATAGGAATTAAATTGTAAAATCCTGAATTAAAAACTTCAGGTAAAATAATATGAACCAGATAAGAGTTCTTCATTTGTAATACAAATTTAAATCAAATTAGCTTTGTTATTACAAGTTTTTTGAGTTAAAGGAAATAAAAAAAGCAAGTCATTTTTAGATTTGCTTTAAATAGTTCGAAAAATTTAACCGAGAAGAATAATGCAGATACCGGCGTTAAATGGATATGAGTCCACGCCTTTATTGCGTTCGAATAGTGGTGTGAGGTTATATTCGATATAAAAAGTGAATTAGTCGAATGTTTGAAGTTGACCTACTCTTGCTCTTCTTGTGATTCTTCTTTACTGGTTTCGGCGGCTTTTTGTTTGCAGGAAGTATTGTAAAATTTGGCAATACGTTCGAAGCGATCGTCGCCGTTTTTATATTCTTTATTCTTAATTTTTTGCGATAATTCAGGGCAATCAGCAAAATAATCTTCTAAACTTTTGGCATTGCTGCCTTTGCCTGATCTTTTAAACATGGCTGTTCCGGTAATAAAGGTATCGGTATAATCTCTCCAAAACATGTATTCCAAAGAGCTGGTTGTTTGCCCGTTAGCACCAGCGTGTTGCACATAGGTTAAAAAAAGTTTTACAGGTCCATCCTGCACCAATCGATAAAATGGTGCCTTTATTTTGATACCCATTATGTATAATTCTTCGCCATTGCTTAAAGATTGGTAGACATATTTTTCGCCTTGGTAGGTGAAGCCATATTCTTTTATATCGGCAGCATAAAAGGTGGTTTTTTTATTTTTCTTATCAATAAAATCGAAACCGTAACAAGCATTTTGATTCGATACTTTGTCGCTTAACAATCCCGTTGGCACAATGATGAGTACTTGTATTTTATTGCCATCATTATCAATGTAATACCCTTTTACACGTGGTTTATCGGCAAAGCCCGAAAAGTGCAAACATAAAAAAGCAAAGGCGACGATTAGTTTTTTGAAAAAAATATTGTTTTTCATGGGTTTAATGATGTTTAAAAGGTTGGTCAATGCGTAAAAATAAATGAAATTTTACAGTCTAAAAAAAATATTGTTCTAATTTATCAATCCAATAAAAAAGACACAACTATCTGTCGTTGAGCCCTTTAATAACAATTATATAGAATTAATCTTTAAAAAGGCTTATAGCCATTTCATGATTTCCTGCTCAACATCTTCGGTTTCCCAAATATTCTCAATGTTTGGCATGGCCATTACTTCATCCATAATGGCTTGTTGTTTTTGTCCGTTGCGCATGGCCTCGCTATAGCGTATGTGAGGACTGTAGGTCACCATGCTATAAAGTGGAATCCATTTATCGGGGTATTTTGCAGAGAATTTGGCTTCAATTTTCTTTTGTAATAAAAATTTGGGGTCCGCAGTTTTATCGCGCATTTCAACAAAATTGGCAATGGCCAAATCGGCAATGGCGTCACCATCGGGTTTTCGTAAAACCTGGTATTCTTGCAAAATGGCAGGCCAATTTTCTTTGTGTTTATCGATTAATGCATTCAACACCACACAGTCTTCAAAACCACAATTCATGCCTTGTCCGTAAAAAGGCACTATGGCATGCGCTGCATCACCTATTAAGGCAATTTTATCGTCAAATGTCCATGGATAACATTTAACAGTTACCAAGGCAGAAGTAGGATTGTGTTCGAAATCATCCAATAGGCTTGGCATTAAAGGCACCGCGTCGCTAAATTCTTCATCAAAAAAGGCTTTTACTTGTTCGCGGGTTTTTAATTGTGCAAATGATTTTTCGCCTTCAAAAGGTAAAAACAAGGTACAGGTAAAATTACCATCTAAATTTGGAAGGGCAATCATCATAAAACTCCCTCTAGGCCAAATGTGCAGTGCATTTTTTTCCAATTTAAATGCACCATCTTCACCCGGAGGGATAATTAGTTCTTTATAGCCACAATCGATATAATGTTGGTTGTATTCAAAACGATCGCTTTGTAATTGCATGCTTAAGCGCGAAGCAGCAAAAGCACCATCCGAACCAAATAACAAATCTGATTTTATCTTGCTTGTTTCTTTGCTATTGTTATTTTCAAACTCAGCTTCTAGATTTTGTCGGTTTAAATTTACGCAACGCTCATCGAAGTGGAATTGGATATTTTGATTGGTTTCAGCCAAATCCATTAATTTCATGTTGATGTCAGCGCGCGAAACCGAATAAATGGCTTGATTTTCCTTGCCATAAGGTTGGTATACTTGTGTGCCATTTTTGTTGTGTATTTGGCGGCCATACATTGGGATGGCAATTTTTTTAATGTCTTCGGCAATCCCCACTCCCTCTAAGCCCTTCCATCCACGATCGTTAAGTGCCAAGT
>JBAXXZ010000117.1:0-6462 GCA_037127575.1 Bacteroidota bacterium
GAATCACATATTTGATAGTGGTTTGCAAGGTGAGTGTCCAAAAAATAGCCGACACAGCACCTTTTACTAATTCAGCATTGATGGGGCTTTCGCCAACAATTTCTTTTAAAACGTACAATGGCGATGTACCAATGTCGCCATAAATAATACCAAGTGTAATAATTAGGCCACCAAGTGTAATTTTTGAATGGTTGTTGTGTGTGTTTCCCATTTGGGGCTTTTTAAACAGAAAGTAAAATTACTATAAAAACAAACACCTACATTAAACCCTTCAATTTATTTTAAGTCTAAATAGCCTTATATTGTCCTTCACCGATTTAAGTTAAAATAGGCAAAATGATAGAAATCAAGCCGTTTTTTTACATACATTTATTTTCCCAATTTCAAGCAAAAATTCATAATAACACACAATAATGAAGCAATTCCTAATCCTACTTTTTACTACTTTTATTTTTCAATTTTCACATGCTCAAAACACTCAACAGCAAGAGCGTTTTGTTTTTAATAAAGCCGCCAGCAATACGTTTAGCAATATCACCAGGGATCTAAGTCCGGGCTTATTAATCAAAGAAATGCCCAAACAAAGTGCTGAAAAAGTGGTGAAATATCAGTATCCAAATCAAAAAAATGCCGAGAGCAACCAAACACAAAGTGTTTCATTATTGCCTATAGTAAAGGGGATGAGTTTTTTGGGAAATTCTTTTAACGTAAATACGCCCAACGACAACGATATGGCCATTTCGGATTCGGGCATTGTGGTTTCAGTCATCAATTCAAGTTTTTTTGTGCGCGACACAAGAACCAATTCACCAACAAATACTAAGTCTTTGGCGGTTTTTACAGGCAGCAACATTAACAAAGGCCAAACATGTTTTGATCCAAAAGTGGTTTATGATCCTAAATCTGATCGTTTTGTTTTTGCCTGTTTAATGGGATTTGTCGACACAACCAGCAGAGTCATTTTAGGCTTTTCACAATCTAACAACCCGTTGGGTACATGGAATTTTTATACCCTGCCGGGGAATCCCTTAAACAACAATCTATGGACCGATTATCCGATGATTGCCATGACGGAAAACGAATTGTTTTTATCAGTGAATTTGTTAACCAATAACAGTTCTTGGCAAACGGGTTTTGTTGAAAGCATTATCTGGCAAATTAAAAAAGACAGTGCCTATGCAGGATTGCCGATGTCGAGTATTTTGCACCATAATATCAAATACAATGGCGCGTCTATTCGCAATCTTTGTCCTGTAAAAGGCGGAAGCAAATTATATGGGCCGAACATGTATTTTTTATCGAACAGAAATTTTGCTTCACAAAACGACAGCGTGTTTTTGGTGAATGTAACCAATTCAATTACTGCGCCATCCAATACAGTAACAATAAAACCATTGGTCTCAAATCAATCGTATTATTTTCCGCCTGATGGCCGACAAACCTTGGCCACGCAGTCGTTGGCCGCCAATGATGCAAGGAACTTAGGCGCATTTTATGAGAACAATAAAATCCAATATGTTCACAATACCATGAACCCAGCAAATAGTCACGTTTCTGTGTATTATGGTATCATTGATAATCCGGGGGCCTCAACGCCAACGGCTAGGGGTTATATCATTCCCAACGACAGCATGGATTTTGCTTATCCTAACATTTCTTACGCCGGCCTTTCAACAACAGATGATATGGCCATGATTAATTTTGATCATAGTTCAGACAAGGTATTTCCCGGCTGTTCGGCAATTGAAACAGATGCTAAAGGAAATTTTTCGCCGATTCTAAGAATTCAAAATGGCACAACATATGTGAATTTGTTGACTTCAAATTTAGAACGCTGGGGTGATTATTCAGGCTCGCAACGAAAATACAACAGCAAAGAAGGCGACATTTGGGTGAGCGGGTATTATGCTTATTCCAACGGCAATTATCCTCACGCACATGCAGCATGGGTGTCGCAACTAACCACAGACAGAAATTATGTAGGCATCAAAACCGAATACACAAATCATAATAATGAGGTGAAAGTTTTTCCTAATCCGGCCAATACTTTTTTTAGTGTGAGTTTTCAATTAAAAAATCCTGAATATTTAAGTTTTGATTTGTATGATGTAACAGGTAAAAAAATTGAAACACTTTTAAAAGATTGGGTGAAGGTGCATCAAAACACCTTTAGCTTTGATACAAGAGATTTGGATCAAGGGATTTATATTTTAAAAATTAGCGGCAGCACAACAAACATAAGTCAGAAAGTCATCAAGAACTAAAGCATGTTTTCCTTTCGTAATATATTTATTTTTATTCTGTTTTGCTCTTTGCGGACTTTTGCAACACACAATAGAGCAGGAGAAATTATTTACAAAAGAATACCGCCATTTACGGCCATTGTTGGTGGAGTGCAAGTGCAAGTGTACACCTATTCTATTACTGTGACTTTGTATACTGATTGGGGAGATCAAAAAGCTGATCGATGCCAAGATACCTTGTATTTTGGTGATGGCGACAAGGCCATTTTGGACCGTTTAAATGGAACAGGACCAATTGCCGGATGTCGCTGTGCGCCAAGATGTGGAGAAATTATTATCAACCAACCCGGTTATGGTGTTAAGAAAAATATTTATGCCACCACCCACACCTATCCTGGGGCAGGAACATATCTAATTAGAACTTTTGATAGAAATAGGAATCTAGACGTTGTAAACATTCCAAATTCGGTTAATCAACCATTTTATGTTGAAGCGTATTTGGTAATTACCAGTTTTACCGGCGCTAATAGTTCACCTGTTTTTAGTTTCCCGCCAATTGATAAGGCTTGTGCATTAAAGTGTTTTTACCACAATCCGGGCGCATATGATCCCGATAAAGATGACAGTTTAAGTTATGAAATTACTGCATCGCGAGGTACAGGCGGCGTTCCTGTTGTTGGTTATACAACACCAGATGCAGGCACAAATGGCACCTTTGCTATTGATGCAAGAACAGGTTTGGTTACTTGGTGTAAGCCTCAAACGATTGGCGAATACAATATTGCCTTTATTGTTAAAGAATGGCGAAAGAACACAAGCGGGGTTTATCAATTAATCGGTTATGTATTGCGCGACATGCAAGTGATAGTTGAGGCATGTCCTTTGAATGATCCGCCACAAATTGATTTACCTGCTGATACTTGTGTTGAGGCAGGCACCCTTATCAATAAACACTTCTATGTGTCGGATCCTAATAATGGTCAAGTTGTTACCATTGAAGGCGGTGGCGGCGCATTTAATTCCGATTTCCCCCAAGCAAGTTTAACAAACACAACAGCCATCACTTATACACCATCTTCTACCGGTGGCTATTACGCCCATTTTGTTTGGCAAACAACATGCGATCACGTAAAAAATTTACCTTACAATACCACCTTTAAAGCATTGGATGATGGCAAGCCCCTTGGCATTAAATTACCGTACTTTAATACCTACGCAATTAAAGTATTTCCGCCATCCATCAAAAACGTAACCGCAACACCAAGCGGATCGAGCATGAAAATTTCTTGGCAGAAAACCACCTGCAGTCCGGTTAGTAATCCTTTGGTTGCCTACAAGGTTTACCGTAAAAACGATTGTGCGCCATTTATACCGCAACCTTGTAAAACCGGAATTTATGATAGCAAATCATACACTTTGGTGGCCAGGGCCAATCCAACACTAACCAATGTGATTGATAACAATAACGGTAACGGGCTTGTTGTAGGCCAAGATTATGGTTACATTGTTGTTGGTGAATACGCCGATGGTACCGAAACATTTGGCAGCAGCCAGGTGTGCGCTAAATTAATCAGAGATGTGCCAGTTTTAATTAATGTGGATGTTTTATCTACGGCCACAAGTAACGGCAGTATTTTTGTGCGTTGGTGCAAACCAAGACCAAGAAAGGGTGATTTTGACACAAGCGCAACGCCGGGCCCATATCAGTTTGTTCTAAAACACAAAACCGACGCCGGTGTTTATGAAGTAATCTTTATCAGTCAAAAAAATCAATTTTTAGCGCTCGACACCTTTTATATTCATTCAGGGATAAATACCAATGATAAAAGCCATGAGTATTATGTCGACTTCTTGGCGGCGAACAATACTGTTGGCGCTTCTCAAAAAGCAAGGTCTATTTTTCTAAATTTAAGTCCTTCCGATAGAAAAGTGCAATTAACTTGGGATGTAAGCACACCGTGGACGAATAAGAAATATACTGTATACCGTAAAAACCCCGGCACAAGCACATTTACAGCCATTGCCACCACAAGCATCACATCGTATCTCGACACTAAAAATGTGGCCAATCGAAATACGTATTGTTATAAAATTGAGAGTAATGGCTCCTTTTCAGATTCATTATTGCCAAAACCGCTCATTAATCATTCGCAAGAAAATTGTGTTTACGTTGCGGACCTTACCCCGCCTTGTTCGCCAACACTTAGTATTGAAGCCGATTGTCCGGGGGGTTACGTAAATGTAAAGTGGAACTATTTAAACACCGTTTGCGACAGCAGTGATGACGTTGTAAAATATGTGCTTTATTTTAAACCTACGCTTTCGGATGAATATTATAAAATAGCCACGTTAACCAACAAGTCAAACACCAATTATGTATTTGATGATTTAAAATTTGTATCCGGCTGTTACGCCATGACGGCAATTGACTCGAGTAACAATATTTCAAAATTTAGTTTGGATTATTGTGTTGACAATTGCCCTGAGTTTGAACTGCCGAACATCTTTACGCCAAACGGCGACAACATCAATGATTTTTACCAAGCGGTGAAGGTGCGTCAGATCAATGAAATAGATTTAAGCATTTACGATCGTTGGGGTAATATTGTTTACCGAACAAACGACCCTTATTTTAAATGGGATGGAACCAGCACCATGAGTAAAAAGCAGGTAAGTGAAGGCACTTTTTTTTATGCCTGTATTGTTTATGAACCAAGAGTAACCGGAATAGTTAAAAGAACCATCAAAGGCTTTTTACAACTTTCGAAGTAATTTTTCTATCAGATGAAGTTGTACAAAAATTTAGTGAATGCTGTTGCATTAATTCTTCAAGATATTTTTTCAAACAATGTGTATGCCGACAAGGCCATTGAAAAAAAATTTAAACAAAATGCCCAATGGGGTAGTCGCGATCGCAAATTTGTAGCTGAAGCCGTATATGATATTGTAAGGCACTATCGCTTATATGAGCATTTGGCTGAATCAAAAAATAATTTTTGGTTTATGACGTCAGTTTGGTGTGTGCTAAAAAAAATAGACTTACCTGATTGGCCCGAATTTAAACACGTTAATGAACAAGACATATTACTTCGACATGAAGCTTTGAAATCGGAGCCCTTGATATACTATTCATATCCCGATTGGTTATGGCAATGCATTGTAAATGAGCTTGGCGCAGACACCTGGAATGAACAAGCAATGGCCATGAATGAACAAGCAGAGGTGTATTTGCGTACCAATACCTTAAAAATTGACCGACAAAAATTACTTGAACGTCTCAAACTTGAAAAGATTGAAGCAGCTGAAATAACAGAAGCAAAGGATGCCTTGGTTTTGGTAAAACGACAAAATGTTTTTAAGACAAAACTATTTGCGGAAGGTTGTTTTGAAGTACAAGACATCGGTTCGCAAATGATTGCTTCGTTTTTGAATCCAAGTTCTCAAGATTTTGTGATTGATGCATGTGCCGGTGCCGGTGGCAAGTCGTTACACTTAGCGGCATTAATGAAGAACAAGGGAAAAATTATCAGCTTGGATGTGGCAGATTATAAGTTGAATGAGCTGCGTAGAAGGGCTAAGCGGGCAGGTGTATCAACCATCGAAACAAGAATAATTGAAAATGATCAAAGCATTGAGGCCTTAAAAAACAAAGCCGATAAATTATTATTGGATGTGCCTTGCAGCGGCTTAGGTGTATTAAAAAGAAATCCTGATACCAAATGGAAATTAAAACCTGAATCAATAGAATCTACAAAGCTACTGCAATCAAAAATACTATTAAGTTATTCGGGTATGATTAAAGTCAATGGAGAGCTGGTTTACAGCACCTGCAGCATATTGCCGTCGGAAAACGGCGAACAAGTAAAAAATTTCATTTTAAAAAACCCTAACTTTGTATTAATAAAAGAAAAAACAATTTTGCCAAGTGATGGAGGAGATGGCTTCTATATGGCATTAATTAAAAGAACTAAATAAAAATAGCATGAAAACGCTCATTAGTACTTTGTTAGGCGTATTAATTTTTACATCTTGTGTGAAAAAAGTAGGCAACAAAGATGTTGTATTTAAAGATCAAATCTTACCAATTTTCGTGTCGAATTGCACCATGAGTGACTGTCATAATTCCTTGAGCAAAAAACACATGATAAATTTAACCACTTACGAAGGCATCATGCAAGGCGTTGTGCCGCGTTATCCATTGTTAAGCGAAGTATACACC
>JBAXXZ010000118.1:0-6458 GCA_037127575.1 Bacteroidota bacterium
ATCTGCCACCTCATTAATAGATTATTTACTCGAACATTCTACCGCATTTAATTGGCAAGTAACGGTTGCCGATATGGATATTCAATTGGCGCAATCAAAAGTGCCTGCCAATAGCAATGCCAAGGCGATTGGCTTTAACATAAACGATAAATCACAACGACAGTCAATAATACAACAGCATGATTTTATTGTATCGATGTTACCTGCTTTTATGCATGGCGATGTTGCCAGAGATTGTGTTGCATTTGGAAAAAGTATGGCCACTGCCAGTTATGTGAGTGACGATATGAAGGCCTTGGATGAAGCGGCAAAACAAAAAGGGCTCATTTTAATTAATGAATGTGGATTAGATCCGGGTTTAGATCATGCAAGCGCAATGAAGTTGATTGATAACATTCATGCAAAGGGTGGAATAATTAAAACCTTTAAATCGTATTGCGGCGGATTGGTGGCCCCGCAAAGCAATGACAATCCTTGGGGTTACAAGTTTAGTTGGAATCCAAGAAATGTGGTATTGGCCGGACAAGGTACTGCTCAGTACTTGGAAAATGGCAGTTTAAAATTTATCCCTTATAACCGTTTGTTTAGTCAAACAAATAAAATAAAGGTGGATGGATATGGTTCCTTTGATGCTTATGCAAATCGCGACAGTATTGGTTATCGCGATGTATATGGATTGAAAAATGTGAGCACAATGCTAAGAGGAACATTAAGACAAGAAGGTTATTGTAAAGCTTGGAATGTTTTGGTAAAGTTGGGATTAACTGATGATAGCACTAAAATATCGGGTGCCGATCAATTAAGCTTTGCTGAGTTTATTCAAGCCTTTTTGCCGACATCAAAATTAAGTTTAATGGAGCAGGTTAAAATAATGATGTCTGATGAATGGGATGCAGAGGTGGAGCGCAAACTAAATTATTTGGAAATTTTTTCCGATAAAAAAATTAAATTGAAAGAGGGTAGTGCGGCCCAAATTTTACAAGCCTTGTTGGAAGAAAAATGGTTGTTAAAAGCCGAGGATAAAGACATGATTGTGATGCAGCATCAAATTTCTTATTTAGATAGTTCAAAAACAGAAAGACACATTCAGTCTTCCTTGGTATTGGAAGGAAAAAATCAAAACCATACAGCCATGGCTTTAACGGTTGGTTTACCACTGGCTATTACAGTAAAAAATTACTTGAGCAAAAAGTTTCAGTTAACTGGCATTCAAATTCCAACAGTTCCAAGCATTTACCTACCCATGTTAGAAGAATTGGAACAATTGGGTATTCGATTTATTGAACAATAAAAAAGCGGCATAAGCCGCTTTCATTTATCTGCCGCCCATGGCGCGCATCTTTTCTTGAAATTCTTTAAAGCTTAACATCGTGTAGCCTTCGGTGTTTGGAATGAATACAGCATCATCAATGGCATTGGTAGAAATTTCGGTGGTAATCATCACACTTTTAACTTCCATGCCTTGCATGTTCATGGTAGATTCCATGGCAAGGGGCATCCCTTTTAAATCGCTTAAATCAGTCGACATGCCTCTGCGGTTGGCGCGACGAACAGTACCGCTGATGGGTTTAATTTTATCGGTGTACCAAACTATGGTTTGACGTTCTTTTTTATCTTTGTCGATAGAGGTAATTATTGCTTTATAACATTCGTAACCGGCAATGGTTCTTTTATCGTTGACGTATTCAATTTTTGGTTTTGATTCAGGTGTTTTGTTTTTGTCTAAGCCATCCATTTCTTCTTTGCTTGCTGTGTATCCCGATTTATTACCCATTGATTCACTCAAATTGGTAATCATTTTACCATCAAAATACACCACATTCGAAAACATCATGCTGCTTGTTTCGGATTTAGATTTTTCACCTTTGCTGTAAGAGACCATTTCAATTTCTCCGAATGCAGCATATTCAGCAGGTAAGCCTTCAGCTTTGATTGACATTTTGATGGTGTAACTATCGTTGTTTTGATTAACGCTAGTTGGCGTTTGTGCCATCACTGCACCAACACATAATAAACTTGCAAAAATGAAGTATTTCATAATAAATAAATTGTTTGAATGTTTATAAAAATATAAATGAAGCAGTATTACTGTAAATCATTGATAAACTTTGCCATTTCTTCTTTGCTAATGATTTTCATCGAAGCAGGAATTTCAAATGTTTGATCAGGCACTTCAACATGGCTGTATGATTTTGCGGCAAAATGCAATTCCATACCCATTTTCTTTAGACGGTAATCCAATAACATCCCTTTAACTTGAGCATAAGGGGTTAATATGTTACAATCTTCCATCCCTAAATCTTTGGTATACCAAGCTTCGAATTTTGAGAAAGGTGCATCGAGCATGGTGACATTAATCTTATAGCACTTCATGCCAAGTATATCCTTGGTTTCAGAGGTTTCTTCAATTTTAATTTTATAATCTAAATTTTCTTTGAGCAATTCTTTTTCGTTTTCAATACAGGCTTGTTTCACATTCATGAATTTAACCGATTGCGACATTGTTTTACTTGTGTTATCACCCAAAATGGTCATGTTAAACAAACCCATCACGCTCATTTCGATGGCGAACTTTTTCTTTTTAAACTTAAAAGTGGCCGAATTTGGCGCGAAACCATACAATGGATGGTTTACGTCAACACCTTTGGTGTCGAATTCAATAATACCTTCTTCATCTTTACTTTTACGAAATGCATCTTCACATGATGCGAAAAAAAGTATCGCCAGAATAGCGAAAACTTTGGTGGTTTTGATTATATAGTGTTTTGCAGTCAAAAAATCCGATCTTTCTTATTCGTTAATATTAATAATGCATGCTTACACTTTTCTCAACTGTTTGACCTTCTTCCAACTTAATAACGCTTAAGCCGTAAAACTTTTTGCTGCCAATATATTTGGTAGCGCTAATATCATATATAGCAGGTAATTTAAAAGTAAACTTAATGGCGCCATCAGCATCGGTTGTGCCATTTGTTCTGAGATCTGCAGTGTCAATCCTTTTGCCATCAGCGCTTTTAACCAAGGCATAAAGCATTAAGTTTGTGTTTCCAACTACATTTCCTGCCGAATCAACACATTTAATGGAAGCAACGCAAGAAGTGTCCTTCTGACAAGAGCTTAAACCCACAAAAAAACCAGAAATCAAAAAAATACCTAAAGCGAGTGCAATTAATTTCATTACTTTTAAAAATCTAAATTTACAATTTTCATGCCTTAATAATGCTCAATAATCGAAATAAAGATATCGATCATCTATACTATAAGGTAACAAATATAAAATAATTATGCATTAAATGAAAAAATTAGTGATTATTTCCCAAATGCTTGTTTTTTTGAGTTTTTTAGCCCATTCCCAAACATTAAGCAAGGAGACAGTGGTTATGGAAACAAGCTATGGAACTATTAAAATGAAGCTATATGAAGAAACACCTTTACATAAGGCTAATTTTCTAAAATTGGCCAAATCAAAATTTTATAACAAAACACTTTTTCACCGTGTAATTGCTAGTTTTATGATACAAGGCGGTGACCCGCTTAGTAAAAAAGCCAAAGCAGGGGATAGTTTAGGTCATGGTGATTTGGGTTATACAGTGGCTGCCGAAATAAATGAAAAGTTAATTCACAAACGGGGCGCCCTTTGTGCAGCCCGTGAAAGTGATGCCGTTAACCCTTTGTTTGCATCCAGTGCCTCTCAATTTTATATCGTGGTTGGAAAAAAACGCAGCTTAGAGGATTTGAAAAAGTACGAAGACCGCATCAATAAGGCCAATTATGCCAATGCAGGCCGCCTATACTTATTGAGTGATACGGGGGCCGCCTTAAAAAAATTATATAACCGCTTAAAAGAAGAACAAAAAATTGACAGCGCCGCCTTGGTGAACACTCAAATAGAAGCGGCCATAACTGGCCGAAACGCTGCCTTAAAATCCTACGCATTTAACCCTACCCAAATTAAACAGTACACCACCATTGGCGGTACACCCCATCTGGATGGCACCTATACTGTTTTTGGTGAAGTGACAGAAGGCATGGAAGTGGTTGAATGGATATCAAAAGTAAAAACCGACAAACGCGATCGGCCAATAGAAGACATGAAGATTAAAGTGAAGGTGATTGATTAAGCGAATGCGCTATTGAAGAACAAACAGCCTTGCAGTTGAAAGCGCGATAGTGTGCCCGCCAAAGAATGACGAATGGAAAGGCAGGCGAGGGCGCCCAATTGACTGAATTGATTTTAATGAGCAAAACTTGTTCGGCGCTTGTTGTTGTAAAAAGTAATTTAAGGACTGAAAAATAAATTGATTAAACCTTTTGAATAAAAGCACATCTAAAAAGAAAAGATTATGAAGAAATTAATTTTAATCTCGGGTCTAATCATGTCTCTAGTGACATTTGTGACAGCACAGGATCAAAATAAACCAAGTGTAAAAGGTCCAAAAAACCATCAAAATATGAGCGTTGAAGCGCGCGCAAAAAATAACAGTAACAAAGCTGAGAAGGAATTGGCTTTAACAGCCGATCAAAAAATTAAATGGGAAGCCGCCAGTATAGATAGGATTAAACAAAATGAACCCATCAAACAAAAAATGCAAGGTTCAACCACACCCGAAGAACGCAAAAATCTTCGCGAACAAATGCGTGCCAACAATCAAAAATTTGAGCAAACAGTGTTGACATTTTTAACACCTGATCAAAAAACAAAATTCGAAGCCATGAAAAAAGCAAAACGTGGCAAAGGCAAAGGGCATGGGCATCGTGAACAAAAAGGTGATGTGGCCCCGGCACCAAGCGAAATCAATAAAAATTAAAAAGCACTATAAGGATTGTAAAACTTTTTCAGCTTCAGCAATGTTGTTTTTACTGTTGCCGATAAATATTTGATCACCCACAATAATTACAGGACGTTTAAGAAAAGTATACTCATTTAAAATGAGGCTTTTGAATTCTTTTTCTGATGTTGGTTTAAGGGGCAGGGTTTTGTATTTAAGCGCCACGCAACTAAACAGCGCTTCGTACGAACCTGCCTTTTTTTTCATTTCATCCACTTGAGGTTCAGTAATGCTTTCAGTTTTTATATCTTGAAAAATAAAAGCCTTGTTTTTTAAATCCAATTGTTGAATGATGCGTTGACAAGTGCTGCAGGATGATAAAAAGTAGATTTTTTTCATGGCCAAATTTACATAAACTTTCATGCAGCCAATTAAATAAACAAGACCAAAGATTTAAGATAATTTTGCTTAAAAGGTTGAATTATGGTCATGAGTGGTAAGAAGAATCGCGATTTATTCTATATTTTTGAATGTGATCGAACTCAAAAACATCCGCAAATCTTATCAATTGGCCGAAAACTCATTCGAGGTATTGAAGGGCATCGACTTAAAAATTAATACGGGTGAATTTGTATCCATCATGGGCTCATCGGGTTCAGGCAAATCAACCCTGTTAAACATTTTGGGTTTATTAGATAATTACGATTCGGGTGATTATTTTTTGGATGGGCAATTGGTAAAAGATTTATCACAAAAACGCTCAGCCCTATTGCGCAACCAATTTTTGGGTTTTGTATTTCAGTCCTTTAATTTATTGTCGTTTAAAAACGCCATGGAAAACGTGGCCTTGCCATTGTATTACCAAAAGGTATCGCGCAAGGAGAGAAACAAAATTGCTTTAGGCTATTTAGATAAAATGGGACTTTTGTACTGGGCCAATCATTTGCCATCGGAATTGAGCGGAGGGCAAAAACAAAGGGTGGCCATTGCACGTGCATTGATTGCCAATCCGAAAGTGATTTTTGCCGATGAGCCAACAGGGGCCTTGGATTCACAAACTTCATTAGAGGTAATGGATATTTTTAAAGACATCAATCAACAAGGTAAAACCATTGTGATTGTAACGCACGAAAATGGCATTGCAGCGATGACACATCGAACGATTAGGTTGAAGGATGGAGTGATTGTTTGATGATAATTAATAATTAAGAATTAAAAATTAATAATTAAAAATTAAGAGTGTTGAATGAATGCATCTGTCAATTTCATTTAAAATTCAAAATTCAATATTCAAAGTTTATCATTTTAAAAAATGTTTGATCTAGATAAGTGGCAAGAAATATTGGGTACCATTCAGAAGAACAAGCTTCGTACTTTTCTTACGGCCTTTAGTGTTGCCTGGGGCATCTTTATCTTAATCATTTTAATGGCTGCGGGTGAAGGTTTAAAAAACGGCACGCAAGCACAATTCGGCAACGATGTTAACAATGCTATTTGGATTGAAGGTGGCATGACCAGTATGCCAACCGAGGGGTTTAAGGTTGGAAGAGAAATTCAATTGACCAATAATGATTTTATAGATATAAAAACCAAACAAAAAGGGGTGGTGATTGCTTCGGCCATGTATCGGCCTTGGGAGAGCAAAGTGCTTTCATACAAAAATGAACATTTGAGTTATACCACTAGGGC
>JBAXXZ010000119.1:0-6448 GCA_037127575.1 Bacteroidota bacterium
AAGTTATTTCGCGTATGTTTCAGAAATACCAAGCGAAAAGCCAAAGTTCATGAAATGCCAATTACAAATTACCCATGTGCGACTTAAAAATCAAGTCATTCCCTTTCAAGCAGAAATTATTGCTTACATCAAAAAAGACTTTTTAAAAAATAAAATATTACCCGGACAATTTTATTTTTTTAATGCCAAATTAAGCACAGCGCAGCAGCCCAAAAACCCGGGTGAATTTAACTATGCCGACTATCTGAACCATAAACACATTTATTACTCGGCCTTTATTCAGCCAAATGAATTTGTGCATTTCAAGACCTACAAACCCAATAAAATGCATTTGACGTTTTTTGCTTTAAACATCAAATACCGCTTGTTGGCGAAAATTCACTCATCGGGATTAAGTCAAAATGCAAGTGCCATATGCTCGGCTTTGTTAACAGGTTATGATGATGAAATAGATGCTGCAGTGATGAACGCTTTTGCCCATTCCGGCACCTTGCATGTGCTTTCGGTTTCGGGATTGCACACGGGTTTAATTTACGTGCTGCTCAATTTTATTTTGAATTTGTTTGATCCGCAACAACGATTTAAAACCGCTCGTTTTGTTTTAATAACGCTCATACTTTGGGCTTTTGCCTTAATCACAGGCTTCTCAGCGCCTGTTTTAAGAGCAGTGCTGATGTTTAATTTTTTGGGCGTAGCCAAACTCATCAAGCGACATAGCCCCATATTAAATGTCAATATTTTACTCTTTTCAGCCTTTTTGCTCTTGTTTTATAATGTTGATTTTATCTTTGATGTTGGTTTTTTATTGAGTTATACGGCCATGTTGGGTATTTTGGTTCTTGCACCCAGTGTGCTGAAAAAATTCAAAGTCAAAAATAAAATATTGAACTATTGCTTCGAAAGCAGTGTGGTTTCGTTAGCCGCCACCATCAGTACTTTGCCCATTACCTTGTTTTATTTTAACCAATTTCCAACATGGTTTGTGCTCTGTAACTTAGTAGTGGTGCCTTTATCTTTTCTTATTTTGCTGCTCACTTTTTTGTTGGTTTTTAAAACCATTTTTGTAAATCTTATCATCAATGCATTAATAAACGCCATGGTTTTATTCATTCGTTTTTTTAACCAAGGCAAGTACAGTTATATTAATGATATTCATTTTACAGGCGCAGATGTCTTATTCCTTAGTTTTTTCATTCTTTTTATTTGTGCCTTTTTAAACAATAAACAATTTTACAGCATTGTGTTTTCTTTGCTCATTCTAATCACATGGCAAGTATACAATTTGCACGATTCCTTTAAAAGCAAGCAACAGAAACACTTCTTCGTTTATTGTTTAAAGGGCAAAAGCAGTATGCTACTAAAAAATAATAACTTGGCTTTATACAATGCTTTTGACACCACATCTTTTCAATACAGTTTGAGAAAACATTACATCGGTTTTAATTATGCACTAAAATGCCAACGTGCATATAATTTGGTTAAAACAGAGGAGGAATGTATTTTATTGCTTAACCAACCCAACAGCTTGCCAATGATCGATAAAAGTAAAGTAACCAAAATTATCCTAGCCAATAATTTTTGTATAGATGAGAAATTGATCCGCCAATTAAAAAAAGTGAATTTAATTGTGGCTGATGCATCCAATCGCCTTCAGATTGTCAGTAAAACTGAGTATTTATGTCGTAAATTTGGCATTGCATTTTACAACATCCGCAAAAGCGGTGCGTATACAATGGATTTGAAATGAAAATACGAATAGGCGATAAGGTTAAATTTTTAAACGAAGTGGGAGAAGGTGTCGTTTCCAGAATGAAGGATGCGAAATCGGTGTACGTTGAAATGAACGACGGTTTTGAAATTCCATTTCTGCTCAGCCAATTGGTGCCGGTGCATACGGAGTTAATATTAAACAAAGATGCCGAAAACATTGAAATTGAAGAAGAAGCCTATTTAAGCGACTGTTTATATTTTGTGATTGAACCCGATCATGAACTCATTGATTTGGTGAACGAATACCGCATTTATTTATTCAATGCTTCTTCCTACAACATCTTGTTTACTTATTCTATTAAGGATGAGGAGCATTACCAATCCATCAAACAAGGGGAAGTTGGTGCCTATCAAAAGGTGCTTCTAAAACAAGTGAAAATTAATTATTTCAATGAGTATTATTTTCACAAGCTCGATGCCTTGTTCTATAAAAATACTTTTTACAAAACACAATCACCGGTGTCGGAAGTGATGCACATCACAAAAAAAATTCTACACCAATCAGCGTCCATCGAACATATTGAATTTAAGCACCCGGTGTTTGCATTTATTTTGAAGGATGATTTTTTGAAGGTTGAAAAAGTGGATGGCGGCATCGACAATGAAGCCCTTATAGAACATCAAAAATTTATCAAGGAATTTAAAAACCAATCAAAAATTTCAAAAGCCGCCAAAAAAGCCGCACAGGTGCAAGAAAAGGAAGTTGACTTGCATATTGAAGAATTGGTTGAAAATCCGGGCCATTTAAGCAGTATCGAAATGTTGCACATTCAACTTGAAACGGTTGAAAAAGAAATTGATGGGGCTTTATTAAACAACCTAAAAAAAATTATTTTTATCCATGGGGTAGGCAATGGCCGTTTAAAACAAGAAATCATACAAATTCTGCAAGAACATCCTAACTTAACTTATCAGGATGGTTCTTATAAAGAATATGGTTATGGCGCTACCCAAGTAAATTTTAAATAAGTATTGTTATGATTCCTTTTTCTCCACCACGCATCGACGATTTAATTTGCAATGAAGTGGTGGCCACGCTTAAAAGCGGTTGGATAACCACCGGCCCTAGAACCAAATTGTTTGAAAAAAAAATTGCAGCGTATTGCGCCGTGCCTCAAGTGCTTTGTTTAAATTCGGCCACTGCCGGTTTAGAATTAATGCTTCGTTGGTTTGGTGTTAAAGAAGGCGATGAGGTGATTTTACCTGCCTATACTTATTCGGCAACTGCGAATGTGGTAATTCACTGCGGCGCCAAACCTGTATTTGTGGATGTAAATGTCCATGATTTTAATATTTCTGTTTTAGAAATTGAAAAAGCCATTACAAAAAACACCAAAGTAATTATGCCGGTTGATTTTGGCGGCATGCCTTGTGATTACAACGAATTGAATGTTTTAGTGAAAAAACACGCATCGCTTTTTGCACCGGCAAACGAGGTGCAAAAACAATTGGGTAGAATAATGGTGTTAAGTGATTCTGCCCATTCATTTGGTGCTGTTTACCAAGGTAAAAGGGCCGGGTCTTTAACCGATGTAAGTGTGTTTTCATTTCACGCGGTTAAAAACCTTACAACTGCCGAGGGGGGCGCCATTGCTTTAAATTTGCCAATTCCATTCGATAATAAAAGTATTTACGATTTACTTTGTATTAAAAGTTTACATGGTCAAAATAAAGATGCCTTGGCCAAAACACAAAAAGGCAACTGGCGTTATGATATTGTTGAAGCAGGTTATAAATGCAATATGACGGATCTATCGGCTGCCATTGGTTTAATTGAATTGGCGCGTTACGATAACGATACCTTGATAAAACGCAAACACATTGTTGATACATACAATCATTTGTTTTCACAAAACAATCGCATCGAATGTCCAATTTTTGAAACTGCTAATAAAGTGAGTTGCTACCACTTATATCCTTTGCGTATAAAAGAAATTACTGAGGTGCAGCGTGATGCCATCATGCATGAAATTTTTAATCTTGATGTGAGCGTGAATGTGCACTTCATTCCAATACCAGCCATGACTTTTTATAAAAACTTGGGTTATTCAATGCAAAACTATCCTATCGCCTATGATAATTTTAGCCGTGAAATTTCGATGCCTGTTTTTTATGATTTAAGCGACGAACAAATTCAAACGGTTGTAAATGCCGTAAATACTGCTATTTCAAAGGTGTTGGCATGAAACGCGTGTTCGATGTCATAGTGTCTTTAATAGGTTTATGTTTACTCTTGCCTTTCTTTTTATTATTTGCATTGTTGATTTTTTGCAGCACTAAAGGAGGTATTTTTTATTTGCAGAACCGAGTAGGTAAAGACGGCCTTGAATTTAAACTGTTTAAGTTCAGAACCATGAAACCAAATGCCGATCAACTCGGTTTACTCACCGTTGGCGGCCGCGACCCACGCATCACCGGCATTGGTTATTATTTACGCCGATACAAATTAGATGAATTGCCACAACTAATCAATGTGTTAATTGGCGACATGAGTTTGGTTGGTCCACGACCTGAAGTGAAAAAATACACCGAATTGTATACCGAAGAACAGAAAAAAGTATTATCCGTTAAGCCAGGTATTACTGATTATGCCTCCTTGCTTTATTTTGAAGAAAATGATTTGTTGGCTAAATCGGCCGACCCTGAAGAAGTTTACATTCAGAAAATTATGCCGGCCAAATTAAAACTCAACCAGTTATATATTCAAAACATGGGCTTTTGGTCTGACATGAATATTATCTTTAAAACAATTAAAAGAATTTTTAAATAGATTCTCTGTAGAAATTTCTTTGCTAAGATAAAACAGGGTTTCCGTAAAATTGATCTTGTATTTGAAACAAATATTGCTCAATCTTATAGCCATCCTTTATTGGCAAAATATCAATAATTCTTTCCGCAGTGGTTGAAATGCTTACTTCTACAAAAAAACCGCGTAAAAAAAACAACAAGGTCTTAAAGTTATTGTCCAACATCGTATCGAGATGAATGGCTTGGGCCAATAGTTCGTGTATTTGTTCATCTTTCGATTTGTTGCAAAACGCTGCGTAATCTTCAAAATCAAATTGTAACTGGTGTTTTGAGTACTTTTCCATAAGGTCATTTTTTAGAACAATTAAATACCGGGCTGACGTCTGAAAGCTAAAGAGTAGGTTAAATGAAATCCCGCACATCTAATAGCAGTTAATCTTAAAAAGTCTTTTACTTCGCTGTTCCACCTTGTTTGTAAGGTTTTATTCGATTAACATTCTTTATTCATATAATATACCAAAGTAACAGCATCAATGCTTCTTTTGGTGGTTCTTAAGAGGTGGTAAGCGTCGGTGGTACAAGCAAAAATAGTTGTGCTGCCTAAAAATTTAGGACCCATTATTGGATCATTGTTCATGTATTTGTTTTTCCAACTAACAGCAGGATTCCAGAATTTATCGTTGGCATTCGGAATACGTTGTTTAAATCCATTTTCGTAGTGATAACTGATTGATTCGATGGTACCATCCAACATACCTGAAACAAACATGGCAGAGCCTGCAAACAAATAATCTTTCCATTTTTTTTGTGATTGCATGTTTTGAGCATTTAAAAGTAATGCAGCCACTAGGATGAGGAGGCTTTTCGAATATTTGTTTATCTTTTTCATGAGCTTGGTTTCTGATGTAAAGTTCCACCATTGATGGGCGTAGAACTACTTTATAAGAAAACAATCATTACAGATGTAAGATTTGCATGAAATTGGTGTAAGAACAGGGCTGTTTTTCTAATTAAAATCAATTGAATACGAGGTTTTTAGCCTGTTTCAAGCCTTAAGAATTTTTGCAGGATAATCACACAATCAAACTCTTACATCAGCTTTTGTATTTGATGCAAGAATAAAACAATAAAGTATGATGATTTAGATGTATTAAAAAAGCCCGAATAAATCGGGCTTTAAAATTTTAAGCGATATTTTCTGTGTCATTGCTAGGTGCTGCAACTATTGAAGGTCGAAATTGCTCTTCGTATTTCTCAAAAGGGCGCTTTCCAAAAAGTTCCTCAAGGTCTTCTTTAAAAATTACTTCCTTCTCAAGTAATTTCTCAGCTAACACAGTTAATTTTTCCTTGTTCACAATTAATATTTGCTTGGTTTTGGCGTAAGCAATATCAATGATCTTTTTTACTTCTTCATCAATTGTTTTGGCTGTGCTTTCGCTATATGGTTTGCTAAATGTGTACTCGCTTTGACCTGAACTGTCGTAATAGGAAATATTACCAATTTTTTCATTCAATCCATAATACACAATACTGGCAAAAGCTTGTTTGGTTATTTTTTCCAAATCACTCAATGCGCCGGTGCTCACTTTACCAAATATGATGTCTTCAGCAGCCCTGCCTCCCAAAGCGGCACACATTTCATCCATAATTTGATCAGCTGTTGTAATTTGCCTTTCTTCAGGTAAGTACCAAGCGGCGCCTAATGATTTACCTCTAGGCACGATGGTTACTTTTACCAAAGGGCTGGCGTGTTCAAGCATCCAACTTACCGTAGCGTGGCCTGCTTCATGAAAAGCAATCACCCTTTTTTCTTGCGGTGTGATAATTTTGTTTTTCTTTTCTAAGCCGGCAATAATTCTATCAACGGCATCTAAGAAATCTTGACGTTGTACTGTTTTTTTGTTCGATCGTGCTGCAATTAATGCTGCCT
>JBAXXZ010000120.1:0-6435 GCA_037127575.1 Bacteroidota bacterium
TTTTATCCCAGTATTGGCATAATGCATTTTAAGAAATTCAACAAACGACAGTGATTTGTTTGTTTGATGGTGTTCGAGGAAATGTTCGATGAGTGTTGGCAATTTAAAAATTTCATGTAATTGTGTACTTGAGCTCAAGTAAACAAACAACATCGATATCACCAACATTTTTTTCAATCTAGCAAAGTTAAGGCTTTGTTTCGAAAATTGAATTAAAAGCCACAATTAACCAATTATTTAACATGAATTCGCCAAAAAGGCCATTTTTAGTTCGAACACTTATTAAAAACCGCCTATTAATAACTTTTGCTTCATAGACCAAATGGTTTTGGATAAATATTGAAATTTAACTTATTGTTTATCAGCACATTTTAACAATTCACTTAAAGCGAGTGAGGGAATTTTATTTTTTATTGTGAAAGATGAATCAACAAAAAACAATGTTTATGAGAAAACAACTTTGTATTGCTTGCCTATTTTTGATTTTTTTAAATCAAAGCGCTTTTGCATGGAGTAATAAAGGCCATCGCACCATTGTTCAAATTGCCAAGAGCCACTTGGACCCATTTACCATCGACAATGTTAACGGCTATCTGAATGGCATGACGTGGGAAGATGCCGCTTGTTGGATGGATGAATCGAGTAACGACAAATTTCAACAAAGCATGAAACCTTGGCAGTTTGCCTTTATCGAAAAAAATAAAACCTATGCCAAATCACAACAAGAAGATTTGGTGAATAAACTTGAGTATTGTTTAAGGATGCTTGAATTAAAGAGTTTGCAAAGCAATGAAACCATGAATGAAACCTTAAAACTCTTGTTTCATCTCATTGGCGATATTCACCAGCCACTGCATTGCGGTTATCCCCAAGATGCCGGCGGCAAAAATGTAACCTGCATTTATTTTGGCAAACCATACACGCTAAACCAAATTTGGGAGACTGAAATCATTGAAAGCAAAAACATAGATATTTGGTCATGCACCAATCTGCTTACCTCTACCAGTTTTTCTATAAAAAGAAGAACCGATGCCGAAAAAATTGATGTAGGTTTTTGGCTGACTGATACCCGCAGCACGCTTAACATGGTGTACCAATATCAAAACAATAAAATTGACCAAAGTTATATTGATAATAGCGCACTCATTACCGAAAGGCAAATGCTAAAAGCCGGCTTACGCTTGGCCAAAGTGCTAAAATCAATCTTTGGTCGCGAATACTAAGAATTTCATAAATATACCTCTACCTTTTAAAATTTGATGTTCTCTTTTTATTCATTTTGTGGCATAAAAAAGGCAGTATAAACTCCCTCTTGCTTATATATTTATTAGCCATTAGATCCAAACAAATATCGCTTAAGATACGTGACTCAAAACCAAATTAAAGTTTGCAATTGAGATAATAACCCAATAAAAATTACAAAAGAGAGCACCTGCTTGAAAAACATAAATGGCAGGAATAACAACTTCATAACTGCCAATTGGTATTGACATGCTGATTAAGGCCAAATGATTAAATTTTAATTTCCCATTAAAAGGGTTGTATGCGCCTAATGATTAATTTACTGAAGTGCTAGAAGCACTGTGATCAAAGTGTTTTGTTGATGTTGTTATATATTTTATGTTGTTTATTACAAGCATAAATTCAGTATCAAAAAACACCTTGGGGCTTGTTGGTTTTTAAAATTTATTTTTGGCATCGTTTCGTTAAGGGCAAAAAAAAATCCCTTCGCTTTTAACGAAGGGATTTTTTTTAAAGAGAAGTCTATTTATTGAACGATGATTTTTTGAGTAATTAATTCATTGTTTTTCTCACCAATCACAAAATAAATGCCGGCAGGTAAATTTTGAATTAACTCAATTTGAGCATCCACGCCCTTTTCATGCACGTTTCTGATAAGTTGACCCAACTCATTCACAATTTTCACTTTCATGTCCTTGTCAAATTTAATTTCAAATGAACCATTGTTTGGATTAGGGTAAACACTCATAAACTCATTGGCATTAGTTATGTTTTGGAGTCCGGTACAAGCATTCACCTTCACCGAAATGGTGGCAGTATTGCTACAGCCTAATGAGCTGGTGCCGATTACCGAATAATTCATGGTGGTTACCAATGAAGAAGTAACAGTGATAGAAGTAGTTGTAGCACCGGTATTCCAACTATAAGTTGAAGCACCAGAAACAGTTACCGCATTACTTTCACCTTTGCACATAGCCGAACGTGTTGCCACAGCAGTTATGGTTGGATTTGGTTTCACGCTTATTTGAATTGATGCCGAACTTGGGCAATTGATGCCAGATGAAGATGTTAAAGCTGCCACCGAATAAGTGGTGCTGCTTGATGGGTTAACAAGCACAACAGTTGATGTAAAACCATTGCTCCAAGTATAATTATTGCCCCCTGTAGCAGTTAATGTTGCAGTTTGACCGTTACAAATTGACGTATTGCCTGTTACAGATACGCTTGGAATAAACACGGTGATACCAACTGTACCCGTTGAAGAACAACTATTGGTTACACCGGTTACGGTATAAACAGTGCTTACCATTGGATTTACATTAATTGAAGTTGTGTTAGCACCACTTCCCCATGTGTATGAATTTGCGCCCGACACAGTAATATTTACAGGATCACCGGTACAAATTAAATTGGTGTTTGGTACTATGTTTAATGTAGGACTGGCGTTTGTTACTACAGCCACATTGGCCACGCCTGTACAACCCAAAGAGTTTGACCCAATCACTTGGTAACCTGTAGGGGCGTTTGGACTAACTGTAATTACAGCACCGGTGACATTACCGGGTGTCCATGTGTAGCTAATTCCACCGCTAGCGTTTAATGTAACAGGCACACCTGAACAAACCGTTGTAACAGTAGGCAAAGCCGATATGGTTGGAACAGGCAGGGCATTAACGGCAACAGTACCAATACCCGCACAAGTACCATCAGACACTGCAACGGTATAAATGGTGCTTATTTGAGGACTCACCAACATACTTGCGGTACTGTTAGAAATAGGATACCATGAATAAGAAGTGGCAGCCGCGGCAGCCGTTAAGGAAGCTGTATTGCCTGAACAAACAACTGTTGGAGAACTAATAACCGACACAGCCAAAGGCGCAACAGTAATAGAGGTAACTGCTGTTGCTGTTCCACAACCATTGGCTCCAGTAACTGTATAGCTAGATGTTGCAGAAGGCATGAACGAAGTACCATTAACGGCACCACCGGTCCAAGTATAAGAAAAAGCACCGCTCGCAGTTAGCGTAACAGTTTTACCCAAACATATTGAGTTGGTAGAAGTATTAATAGATAAAACAGGGGCACCGGTATTCACCGTTACTGTTAATACAGAAGAGGTTATACAACCACTTGCATTTGTACCTGAAACAGTATAATTTGTATTTGAAGTTGGACTAACGGTTCTGGTTGTTGCGTTTGAGCCATCGTTCCAAGTATAAGTTGAAACGCCGCTCACATTAAACACAACACTACCGCCTTGGCAGATAGGTGTGCTTGGATTAGCAACTGCTACAATAGGTGCACCTGGACTATATGTAAAGATGATTCTACCATGACCTTGATTATATCCTGATGTATTTGATTGACTGGTTCCGTTATTAAAAGAACCGCCTGCTGCACCTGATTGTTGAGATGATGTTGACCAAGCAGAACCACCACTATATCCGCCACCTGCTCCAGCGTAATAATAACATGAACCAACATAATCTGCGGTAGCACCTCCGCCAAAGCCACCCAATTGATAACCTGTCCAAGTTCCTGAGTTACCGCCTGTGCCACCTTGCTGGAAACCTTGACCGCCAACGAATGAATACAATGAGCTGGTTGCGCCACTAGAGTAGAAACCACCACCGCCGCCTGCACAAGAATTTTGAGGTGCACCATTACCTCCGGTTCCAGGAGTTAAGCCTGTACCTGAAGTTGTAATTGGGGCACCACCACCTGTTGTGCCGTATCCACCACCGCCGCCGCCGGCAACAATTAATGGAGAAGAAGTTGGCACCGCAGTGCCAGTGGCTACATATGATCCACCGCCACCTGCAGGGAATGATTCACCGCTGCCAATGACACCAGGACATTTACCAACAAGATAATACAATACTTGGCCCGGTGTAACTGCAAACACACCAATCATTCTGGCACCTGAGCCACCAGTTCCACCTGAATTATATCCACCGGATGCACCCCAAGCCTCAATGGTCATGCTGGTTACGCAAGAAGGAACAGTCCAACTCACAATCGAACCGGTATTGGTATTAGCCACCGTTCCGTATGAAAAAGTAGTTGTTGTTAATTGGGCCTTGCTTGTTACTAGCATTGTACTAAAACAAAGCATTAAGGCGAAATTGAAATACGTGTAAATTTTTTTCATGTTCTGAATTTATTTGCTCGAATTTAAGACATTTATTGCTAATTTTTTTGGGTTTTTAAATATTTTTTATAGCAGTTGCTTATTCCTTAGATGAATGCAGGTATAAAGCAAAAAAAAGGGCGCCCAAGGGGCGCCCTTTTTAAAAAATGCAAACAAAAACTATTTTAATATCACAATTCTCTCTCGCACAATTTCAGTGGTGTTTTGACTCACCACAAAATACAAGCCTTTCGCCAAATCTTTAATCATCATTGTTCTATCGTTAGTTTGATCTAAAATAAGTGACTTAACAATCTGCCCCAATTCATTTACAATCACAAGTTTCATATCGCTTTGTGCGCTTAAGTTGATTTCGCCATTACTTGGGTTTGGATAAATTAATACCGGCACTTTAGCTGCATTTATTTGATCAAGACCTGTACAGGCATTTACTTTCACTTGCAATGAAGCTGTACCTAAACAACCATTGCTTGAAGTTCCATTAATGCTGTATGTAAGGGTTGTGACTAAACTAGGTGTAATAGCAATAGAAGTTGTAGTTGCGCCTGTACTCCAAGTATAGGTACTTGCACCACCAACAGTTAATGTATTATTTTCACCTTTACACATCGCCGAACGCGAACTGGTAGCGGTTAATGTTGGGTTTTGATAAACTGTTACTTGAATTGAAGCGCTGGCAGGACAGTTGATGCTACCTGAAGTAGTTAATGCAGTACAAGTAATAATTAAATTTACCGTTGGTGTTACTGAAATGCCTTGGCTTGTGGCACCATTGCTCCATAACCACGTTCCGGCTGAGCTGGCGCTTAAGTTTACCGCATTGCCAATACATGTTGAAGTGCCCCCTGTTACAGATAGTGTAGGCGTGAAAACACCCACACTAATTACTGTGCTGGAAGAACAACCCGGGCCTGATGTAAATGTACCCGCTACGGTATAGTTACTTGATGTGCTTGGATTTACAGCAATAGAATTGGAAGTAGAACTATTTGACCAGGCATAGGTATCGGCACCGCTAACATTTAATGTGGCGGAGCCACCTGCACAAACTACAGGGTTATTGGCACTTACCACCAAAGTAGGTGAAGGCGACACAATCACAATTTGCGCCGCACCACCCAAACAACCAATTGAATTATTTCCGACAACAGAAAATTGGGTTGGCACATTTGGTGTAACGCTTATCACTGAACCGTTTAAATTGCCTGGTGACCAAGTATAACCGTTGGCACCACTTGCTGTTAAAGTAATGGCTGCACCTTGGCAAATATTTGTATTGCTAATTAAACATGTTAGAGTTGGTATTGGATTGGCAACAACCGCAATAGTTGCCACACCTGAGCATGTTCCGTCGGATGTAGATACCGTATAAATTGTTGTAAGATTTGGTGAAACCACCACACTGGCACCTGGTAAACCAAATGGTTGCCAAGTATAACTTGTACCCGCAGAAGCCGCTGTTAAGGTGGTTGCCAAGCCAGCACATACCGCAGTTGGCGATGCAACAACACCAACTGCTAATGGTGCAACAGATACTGTAGTAACTGCACTAGTTGTTCCACAACCGTTTTGACCTAAAACAGTGTAATTTGAAGTTGATGTTGGCGCATATGAAACACCATTAGTGACACCACCTGTCCATGTATAAGTTAATGCCCCACTAGCAGTTAAGGTAACTGTTTTGCCCAAACAAATTTGGTTCGTACTTGTATTAACTGATATTACAGGGGTACCGGATGTAACGGTAACTGTAATTACGGCATTTGAAACGCAACCAATTGAGTTTGTTCCTGTAACTGTATAAGTTGTATTAGAAGTAGGATTCACTGTAATGGCATTTGAATTTGAATTGGTACTCCATGTATAGGAAGTTGAACCATTTGCTGTAATGGTGGCTGTTTGGCCTTGACAAATTGCAAAAGGTGTAACTGAAGCATTGGTTAATGAGCCATTAAAAGCATAAATAATAGTAATAAATCCGTGACCTATAACTGTGTTGGTAACACCTGAAGTGTAAGATATGCCTGTAAACATCGGTG
>JBAXXZ010000121.1:0-6397 GCA_037127575.1 Bacteroidota bacterium
TACCTCATGTTAGAATTACCCATTAGAGTACAAATGGTGTTTAGTCCCGAAAAAATGGAAATACAAGCTTTAACCGCCGATAATACTTATCTCGTAGCCAACTTAAATAAACAATTATTGGTTACTAAAGAGCAAGGAACTGTGATGTTGAAATGCACACAAATTGGTTACAAATACACATTTTTGTGGTACCCAAAATTATAATTTTGTAATGGGAAATTAGCCCTTTACCAATTAACTTTAAATGGTAGCCAATTATTTGTAAGCGGCTTACACTTAAAAAACTAAGACTTCTTTTTGAAACGCAGGCGCGCTAGGTAACGTAAACAATACCAAGCGCGCCTTTTTTTTATTGATTCACTTTTAAAAAGCAGTTTTATGAAAACAAATTACAATTACGGTTTTTACCGCAGCATTTTTTTCACCATTTTATTTTGTTGTACCTACTTAAACAATAAAAGCCAAACAGTTCAAACTGCAATATCAAAAACCATCACCATACAACTTGTTGATGCCGATACCAAAGAGGCCATCCCTTTCGCCAATGTTGTTGTTTGCAATTTTAAAGGCGAGCAAATAAAGGTGGGTACAAGTAATTTAGATGGCGATTGCCAATTTATTCTTGATCCTTTAGATGATTATGTGTTTAAGGCTGTATATGTTGGATATGAAGCTAAACAAGATACACTATCATGCAAATTACCCGGCTGCATTCGTCATCATACCATGGCGTTGAAAGAGGGGGGAGGTATTGCTTGTGGTGATGACGGGGTGTTTTTTTGTTGCTTCTGTTGTTACTGTCCCCCTGTAATTGTTGAAGAAGAAGAGGATGTGCAAGAATTGGAACGTATATTGGAACGCAGCGATATTGGAAAAAAAATTCAAGATGATTTAAATAATTTTGTTTGTTATCCCAATCCTTTAAACGATGTTTTACACATTCAAGTAAATGGAGTGATTGTAAAAGAAGTACAGATACTTAATACCACTGGTGCATGCATCAAACGTTTGTTAGTGGATGAAAAAAATACCGATTTTGAAATTGATTTTTCTGCCTTTGCCAAAGGAGCCTTTTATGTTATTTGCAAAAGTGATGGCCTTAATTCTCACACCAAAACCATTATCAAACAATAAATACAACCCCACCTCCAAATAGGGTCTTGGATGATTCTTGAATGCAGCTTCTCAATGCATAAAAATCTTTCAAGACCTTTATTTATTGCAACAAGCCTTAATCATTAAAATTCACCTGGTACACATCACTGTTATTGCGTTTAATACCAAGCACCTCAAAGCCACCCTCTTCGGGAATAATTTCTTTTAAATCGAAAAATTCACAGTTTTTACTTAAGCCTTCAAAAATCAGTGTAAATCCTTTACCGTCGTTGTGGGTCCAAATTGGCGCAAAAGAAATATTAAATGCCGTGACTAACTTCGCCCTTCGTTTGCTTTCGCGTTCAATTAAAAAAGTGCTGGGCCAAATGCGGTAGGCAAATCCCATGGGTATCATACAGTGTACAATGGTTTGCCGCTCTTCACTTTGCAGTGTTTTCACTTCCTGTAAACTATCTGCTTCAGTCATGTGATAAAATGAATTGGTTTTAAATGCCGAACAATTTTTGTAAATTGCTTAAAGCAAATTCTAAGCCATGATAAAACTAAGACTAAACAAAATAAAATCCTACCATTATTTTTTTATTGCACTCTTATTGCTCGCATCAGCCTGTAAAAAACAAGAAATAAAAGGTCCCCAAGGTGATCCGGGTGTCAACGGTACTGGCGGAAATTCAAGCATTGCTTCTTCGGCTGTTTTTAGTATTGATTCAACGGCATGGATTTTAAACGCCGATAATACCGTTTGGGAGGCCATTAGCAACCAAAACATCATTACCCAAGCAGTGATTGATAAAGGCGCCGTAAAGGTTTACATGCAATTAAACAATTACTGGTGGGAGTTGCCCTATTCAATTGCCGATCAAGTAACTCAGTTTTCATTTAAAGTCGGGCAAATTAATTTTATCACGCACGATGTGGAAGGCGCTACACCTAAACGCCCGAGCACCAAAAATTACAGAGGGGTGGTATTAAGCCAAACCAATTAAGCTGACTCAAAAACCATGAAATTCACTTTTAAATATTTTGTCATCTGTTTAAGCGTTTTGCTTATTTTTTCGGCTTGCAAAAAACAGGTAGCCGGACCAAAAGGGGAGTCAGGATTACCCGGACAAAATGGAAATGCCAATCAAACTGTAATCAGTAGTTTTTTAATTTTGTCACAAGCCTGGCAAACCAACACCATTAAAAAAGATTGGAACACCGATTATTTTACCGATTTAATCACTGATGAGGTGTTACTGAAATCAGAAATAAATGTCTATGCCCAAATAAACGGCAATTGGTATGCTTTACCATACACCATACAGGATTTTCATTTGCAATATTCTTTAGTTAAGGGCACTTTACACTTAAACTACTTTAAGTCGCACCAGGTGGCCAATCAGCCCGCATCCATGAATTTCCGACTCGTAATTGTTTCTCCAAATTAGAAAAGGTTGGGTCGATTCAGAAATTTTTCTCACTAATTAAGATGTATATTTCAATCATTAAAGGGCATAAAAATTATTTTATGTGTCCTTAGTTTAATAATTTTACAGCACAATAAAGCCCTATTTAAAAATGTAACTATGGAAAATTTAATAGGAAATCGCATTAAATGCTTGCGCAGTGCTTACAATTTAGGATTAAAAGATTTTGCTTCGTATTGTGGATTATCACACGTGGCCATTTTTCATTTAGAAAGTGGTAAAACAGCCAAGCCACATCGCAATTCAATTCAACGCATTGCCAATAATTTTGGCACCACTACCAATTGGCTTTTGTATGGTGAAGATTGTATGTTGCCAAATGGCAAAGCTGAATTAGATATAAATCACAATCCTGATTTCAGCGATAGGAAAGAATCTGCATTCGAAGAACTAAAAAATACCAACCGCATACTTGAGCAAGAAAATGAACGCCTTTGGCAGTTAATTCAAAACATGCAAGTGCACAGTCACAAAAGTTTGGAGCAGGTAAAAGAAGCCGTATAGTTTTTAAGGGAGGAACAATTTAATCTCATTCCTAATTATTAATTCAACATTCTTCATTTTTAATTCAAAATTATATTAAGGGCGCCTTCCTGCGCAGCAAAACCTATTTCACCCCACCTATGTTTTGCTGCTTCGCAACCGGGTCACTTCGGGCTCCGCGTTCGCTTCGGCCTCCTCGCCCGCAAAAAGCAAGCGGGCCTGCGGGGGCTAAACCCTTCGTGCCCCTGGCGCAAATACTGGTTTGTAAGTTTTTAAATCACGCTTGGTCTTTAAATGTTTATCTTTCTAAAGATGAGCCTTGCATCGTACCCAATTTTAGGCGCCAAAAATCCCCAACAAATAAATATTTCCATCTAAATGCATTATTTTCTTTAGGCAACACAGATTTTTTTACAAATATTTTCTGCCACTTAAAAATATTTCAAAGGCTAATATCTACAGGCCTTTCAAGCCTATTAAGCCCCTATAATTACTCGACAACAAACGCTTACAATCGATTTTATTCGAATGTAAGTGTGTAAAAACCGAATAAAGTTTTCTTCTCATCCCACCTTTGCAGTGTCGAATCAAATCAAGGCCTTTTGAATTCAAGTTTGGCTCGGCGCAAAATAAAAAAATGTAAAACCTATAAAAAAAGAAAAGTCATGATGAACATTAAAAATCACGTGCAGTTAATCGGTCGGTTAGGAGCAAACCCCGAAGTAAAAGTGTTAAACAATGGCAACAAACGAGTGCGTTTTTCAATTGCCGTATCACAAAGTTACACAAGCAAATCAGGCGAAAAAGTAAAAGATGTGCAATGGCACTCAGTCGTAGCATGGGGTAACCTCGCCACAATCGCCGAACGCCTTTTGCAAAAGGGTAGTCACGTTACCATCGATGGTAAATTGATGAAACGAGTGTACACAAATAAAGACGGCCAAAAGTTAAGCAGCACCGAAGTACAAGCAAATGAATTCTTTCTACTTGAAAAGAAAGCCGCTTAATCCAATAAACAATCAACTAGCCGTCACCTATCGGTTCAATAAATAATAGGCAATAAAAAATAAATAATAACCAATAAAAACAAAAAATCATGAACGCAATTAACAAAGTACAATTAACCGGCAACCTTGGTAACAACCCCGAAATTAAAGTGTTTGAAAACGGCAACAAATTGGCCAAATTCTCTCTGGCTACAAAAGAAGAGTATTTTTCAAAAAGTGGCGATAAAGGTTCCGAAACACAATGGCACCTAGTATCGGCCTGGGGCAAAGTAGCCGAAAAAATAGAAAGCGAATTTAAAAAAGGCAGCTTCGTAAGCGTTGAAGGTCGCTTGGTAACCAAATCATACGTTGATAAAAACGGACAAAAACGTTTTGTAACAGAAGTGGTTTTAAACGAAGCCCAATTAAACCAACGCTAAATTATTCTTCCATTAAAAAAGCCGCTACGATTTTCGCAGCGGCTTTTTTTATTTTAAAAAAAAACAAATTATTTGCTCACAACAATTTTGCGCTCAATTTTTTCAGCACCGTTTTTATTTAATAAAAAGTAAATACCGCTGCTTAAGCCGCTCACATTTACTTTATAATCGTTGCTTGCATTTAGCGTCAATACTTTAATCAATTGACCCAATTCATTCACTAAATCTAATTTAATGTCTGAATCAAACGACACAGTAAATTCTCCTGAACTTGGATTTGGATAAATTTCTAAAGATGCTGCTAAACCTTTAATTTCTCCTAAACCTGTACAAGAGTTAATTTTTACTTGCGCAGTTGCAGTCGAAGCACAACCATTGGCTGACGTACCAATTACCGAATAATTCACTGTGGTTACCAATGATGAGGTCACCACAATCGAAGTAGTAATTGCTGAAGTGTTCCAGCTATAAGTACTGGCACCTGTTGCATTAATCACTGTTGATTCAGTTTTACATATGGCTGTTTTAGTCGCCACCGCTGTTACCGTTGGATTTGGATTCACAACCAATTGAAAGTTAGCACTGCTCGGACAGTTAATGCCGGCTGAGTTGCTTAAAGCCGACACTGTATAAGAGGTAGTAGCACCCGGTGTTACCAAAATTGATTGTGTGGTAAAGCCATTGTTCCAAGAATAGGTATTGGCATTTGATGCTGTTAAAGTTGCCGATTTACCTGAACATATTGCGGTAGCGCCGCTAATGGCCATGCTTGGCGCAAATACACTTATTTGAATGGTTTGTGTAGCATTACAGCCATTGCTAGTTCCATCAACCGTATAAATGGTGGTCGATACCGGATTCACAGTAATCGATGAAGCATTCGAGCCGGTATTCCAAGTGTAAGTACTTGCACCACTTACCGTGATGTTAACGGCATCGCCCGAACATACCAAATTGTTGGCGGTAACCACATTTAAAGTAGGACTAGCACTCGTGATAATCGCTGCTGCAGCCGATGAGGTACAACCCAATGAATTCGAACCTACAACATTGTATCCTGTAGGGGCGTTAGGCGTAACGGTTACCGATGCACCGCTTAAGTTACCCGGTGTCCATGTATATGAAGTGCCTCCGTTGGCAGTTAATACCACCGGTACACCCGCACAAATGGTTGTAAGGGTAGGATTAATGGCAATGGTTGGAACAGGAATGGTATTTACCGATACCGTTGCCAAACCAAAACATGTGCCGTCAGAAACCGATACGGTATAAATTGTATTGACAGCCGGACTTACTATCATACTGGCCGTACTATTTGAAATAGGAAACCACGAAAATGAGGTGGCTGCTGTTGCTGCAGTTAAGGTAGATGCACTGCCCGCACACACCACTGTTGGACTACTAATTAAAGTTACCGGTAAAGGCGCAATGGTAATTGTGGTAACTGATGTCGTAATGCCACAACCGTTTTGTCCTTGTACCGTATAGGTATTTGTTACCGAAGGTGTAAATGAAGCACCGTTGGTTACATTGTTCGACCAAGTATAGGTCATGGCACCTGTTGCTGTTAAAGTAGCTGTTTTGCCCAAACAAGTTTGGTTGGTGCTGCTAGTTACCGCTAAAACCGGCGCACCAACGCTAACCGTTAGGTTGATGATGCCAATGGCAGTGCAACCTGCTGAGGTAATACCGCTTACACTATAAGTTGCATTGCTTGTAGGGGCTACTGTAATGGATGGGGTAGTAGCACTGTTGCTCCATACATAAGAGGTCATACTAGGACAAGATAAAACCGCCGAATTACCTGAACATATTGGGTTGGGCGCCACAACCGGTACACCAATATTACCAATTTGATACGAGAAGGTAACAATACCATTACCAAGATTAATACTTTGTGTGG
>JBAXXZ010000122.1:0-6389 GCA_037127575.1 Bacteroidota bacterium
GAAGCCAACAATTCATTACATTCTTCAAACGACAAACCAAATTTTGTTTCTTCGCTTGCAATGTAAATTTGCAACAAATACGAAATGATGCGATTGTTTTTGATGGCTTGTTTATTGATTTCCTGCAACAATTTTAAACTTTCAACACCATGTATTAAATACACAAAAGATGCTATTTGTTTTACTTTTTTCGATTGCAAATGGCCAATGAAATGCCAGCGAATGTCTTTAGGTAATTCGTTTTCTTTTGTGAGCAATTCTTGAACATAATTTTCTCCAAAATGGCGTTGCCCGGCTGCGTAAGCTTGCATCAATTCATCGTTTGATTTAGTTTTTGAAACCGCCACCAAACTTACCTGTGAAGGCACTAGTTTTTGAATTTTTTTTAAATTCTCTTGAATCGACATTTGAACTGAATTTATTGACACATTATTATAGGGCATTAATCCTCTTCAAAACTATAAATCACTAAGCCGCTGCGCATTTTAGGTTCAACCCATGTTGATTTGGGCGGCATGATATTATTGGTATCGGCAATCCATTTTAAATGGTCCATGGTTACCGGATACAAACCAAAAGCCACAATGGCCTTGCCTTCATCCACTTGTTGTTTTAATGCATCTGCCCCTTTCACACCGGGAATAAAACCAATACGTGCATCGGTTTTTAAATCGTGAATATCAAAAATGGGTGACAATACATGTTCAGTTAAAATAGAAGCATCTAAACTACCCACCGGATCGTGGCTGTAATATGTCCCTTCTTTGGCTATTAACGAATACCAATGATGGTTCATGTACATACTCATTTCATGTTTGCGACCGGGTTCATACAAATGATCCTTAATGGCAGTCACTTCAAACTTTAATTGCAGCTGCTGCAACAAAGCTTCAACCGTTACACCGTGCATGTCTTTAACAACACGGTTGTATTCATAAATTTTTAATTGTGTTTCGGCAAAAAATACACCCAAATAAAAATTAAATGGTTCTTTGCCGCTGTAATTGGTCTTTTCTAAACGTTTGGCTTTACCCAACAATGCTGAGGAGGCAGAGCGGTGGTGACCATCGGCAATATAAATGGAGGACATCGCATCAAAACGTTCGCTTATTTTTTGTACCAAAAATTCGTTCGACACCACCCATAAGGTGTGACGCACATAATCGGTGGTTGTAAAATCATAATCGGGATTCCCTTTGGCCACATCATCTACAACAATGTCTAGTTCAGTATCATTTGGATAACAAAACAATACCGGTTCGGCGTTAAACTCACACACTTCCAAATATTCTTTCAGTTTTTCTTCCCGCTCTGTAATGGTTTGCTCGTGAATCTTAATAACACCATTCATGTAATCATCAATGCTTGTACAGGCAATAATGCCAAGGTAATGGTGATTGTCTTTTATTTGACGGTAGATATAATAACAGTTTTTTTGATCGTGAATTAAGATGTCTTTTTTTACAAATTCCTTGTAACGGGCCTTTACTTTGGCAAGCCGTTCGGGTGAGCCCGATTTTGTTTTAACCCCGTCCTTAAAATCAGGATTAATGACATGTAAAAATGTAAAAGGATTGCCGCTTAATTTCTCTTTAATTTCGTTTGGCTGGTAGCCTTCAACACTGCGTGAAGCCACCAAATGCACTTTATCGTACGAAGGTCGTATGGCTTTAAATGGTAAAACAGTTGCCATAACTTAACGCAATGCTTCAATTAACTTGTTGGCCAACTCAACACCAATACGTTCTTGGGCTTCGTTAGTGGCAGCGCCAATGTGGGGCGTTAATGAAATTTTAGGGTGTGATAAAATGGCAGAAGAAGGTTTTGGTTCATTTTCAAACACATCTAAACAAGCGTGCGAAATTTTTCCTGAATTTAATGCATGTATTAAATCTGTTTCGTTAATTACCCCGCCCCTTGCGGTATTTATGAGTATCACCCCATTTTTAGTTTGTAGAATTTCGGCAGCGGCAATTAACTCACCACCCGGCACATGCACCGTAATAAAATCGGAAGTACTCAAAACATCCTCAAAACTTGAGGTGTGAATGGCCATTTCAATAAGGTTATTGACACCATTCATGTCTATTTGAATATACGCCTCTTTCACAAAAGGATCGTAAGCCATCACCTTCATTCCTAAACCCAAGGCCATTTTGGCCACACTTTGTCCTATTCTGCCAAAGCCAATAATTCCTATTGTTTTATCGCGTAACTCCGTCCCTTTGGCATATTTTTTCTTTAATTCATCAAATTTATCGGCACCGCTTAAAGGCATTTGACGGTTACTATCGTAAAGAAAACGAACCGCATTAAACAAATGTGCAAACACCAATTCAGCTACCGAGTTGCTCGAAGCCGCTGGTGTATTAATCACTTTTATGTCTTTTGAACGGGCATACTCAACATCAATGTTATCCATGCCAACACCACCGCGCCCAATAATTTGCAAATGCGGACAAGCATCAATTAAATCTTTGCGCACTTTGGTGGCACTGCGAACAGTTAACACCGCAATATTTTGTTCGTTGATATAAGTGATTAAATTTTCTTGCGCTACTTTTGCTGTAATCACAGTATGTCCGGCTTTTTCAAGCAATTGCTGACCAATGGCATCGATGCCGTCGTTCGCTAATATATTTTTACCCATAATTTCTTAAAGGCCCAAAATTAAAGATTATTCTGTTAAGAATCAGTTTTGCAAATCCAATTTATGAGCATTTGAATGTGTATCGTTGAAATCAATTTTCTCAATTTTGATACCATCATTGCCTTGTGGCAAGCAGATTTTAATTAACTTTACCTTTTACCAAAAAGGACAGAAATTTGATATGAGTAAAGTCATCACGCCACAACAAGAAGATTACAGCAAGTGGTACAACGATATAGTTATTAATGCCGATTTAGCCGATCATAGCGCCGTTCGTGGATGCATGGTGATTAAACCCCATGGTTATGCCATCTGGGAAAAAATGCAGCAAGCACTGGATAAAATGTTTAAAGACACAGGGCATGTTAACGCCTACTTTCCACTGTTTATCCCTAAAAGTTTATTTGAAGCAGAAGAAAAAAACGCCGAAGGTTTTGCAAAGGAATGTGCGATTGTAACACATTACCGTTTAAAGTCAGATCCAAACAACAAAGGAAAATTAATTGTAGATCCTGATGCAAAATTGGAAGAAGAATTGATTGTTCGTCCTACCAGCGAAGCTATTATATGGAACACCTATAAGTCATGGATTCAGAGTTACCGCGATTTACCCATTTTAGTGAACCAATGGGCCAATGTGGTGCGTTGGGAAATGCGCACACGTTTGTTTTTAAGAACCGCCGAATTTTTATGGCAAGAAGGCCATACCGCCCACGCCACCAAAGAAGAAGCCATTGATGAAACCACAAAAATGTTGGATGTTTACGCCAACTTTGTAGAAAATTGGATGGCCGTTCCGGTGATAAAAGGTGTAAAAACCGCCAACGAACGTTTTGCAGGTGCCGATGATACTTATTGTATTGAAGCCTTGATGCAAGATGGTAAAGCATTACAAGCAGGTACTTCTCACTTTTTAGGACAAAATTTCGCGAAAGCTTTTGATGTTAAATTTGCTGCCAAGGATGGTAAATTAGACCATGTATGGGCCACTAGCTGGGGCGTAAGCACCCGTTTAATGGGGGCTTTAATCATGAGTCACAGCGACGATAAAGGATTGGTGATTCCGCCAAAATTGGCCCCTACCCAAGTGGTGATTGTGCCAATTTACAAGGGAGATGAAGGATTAAAAAAAATGTCGGAAGTAGCACAAGCCATTAAAGTAAAACTTGAAGCAAAAAATATTTCGGTGAAGTATGATGACCGCGATACACAAAGACCGGGTTGGAAATTTGCTGATTACGAATTAAAAGGCATGCCTGTTCGCATTGCATTAGGAGAAAGAGATTTGGCAAACGGCACCATTGAAGTAGCGCGACGCGATACATTAAGCAAGGAAACCATTCAAATTGATGAAGTTGATGTGTACATTGAAAAATTGTTGGTTGACATACAAAACAACCTATTTCAAAAAGCACTTGAGCGCCGTAAAAACATGACCCACCTTGCCAACAGTTATGAAGAGTTCAAACAAATTTTGGATGAAAAAAGTGGCTTTGTTTTGGCACATTGGGATGGCACACCTGAAACTGAAGAGAAAATAAAAAATGAAACAAAGGCCACCATCCGTTGCATTCCTTTAAACAACCCGCAAGAAGATGGTGTTTGTATATACAGCGGTAAAGCCAGCAAAGAACGTGTATTGTTTGCAAGGGCCTATTAATATAAAATTATGAGTCAAGTAGATAAAGAACAAACCGAAACCATCTTAAAATTATTGGCCGAGAAGTCGGTGATGAAACAAGATGTATACAGCAATACCATTACGGTGTTTAGTACCTTAAAGGAAATACTGAAAAGCAAGGCAGAAACTTTATCACACGAAGTTACGCAAGTGGATAAACGTGTGAACATTTTTTATAAGGACACCAGTTTGCAATCCATGCAATTAAAAGTGGCCGGTGATTTACTCGATTTTCAAATGCATTCAAATGTGTTTGAGTTTGACCGTTCGCATGTGATGTTTAAATCGCCTTACATTAAGAACGATAATTTTAATTCATATTGCGGCATTATTAGTGTGTATAATTTTTTGGCCGATTCGTTTAAATACAACCGTTACAACGATTTGGGCTATTTAATTGCCAGATTATTCGTTAACCGTGAAAAGAAATTTTTTATTGAAACGCGTTCACAAATTGGCAATAAATACACCTCCTTCAGCACCGAACCCATTTCTGAAGAACACTTGTCTGAAATTGTAAACGAACTCATTATTTACTCCATCACCTTCGATTTAACCACACCGCCATTCGACAATGTAAAACAAGTTACTGTTGGGGAGATGCAGGAAAAATCAAGTTCGGCAGCGCTCAGAACCGGTAAACGTTTGGGTTACATGGGTTCAAGTGAATCGAATGTTGATGACGAAGTAAATTTGTAAAAACAAATTGCTTCCTTATTAGCGACTATAATTCCTATCAAAATTTAATCTTTTACGCAGCGAATGCTGTAGCCGCAGTTCTTATATTTCGACGTTGACATCAAAAAACAATTGTTATCGAAATACATAATCGAAGCATAAGCACCTGAATTATCCATGGTCCAATACGCTGTTGAATAACCCATATCGGCATCAGCGCCTTGTATGGATCTGAAACCGGCAGGCATTAATTTCATATTACTATAGTTATTGATGCTGCAATTTAAATTCGACCAAGCTGAAGTTGAATATAACTGTTGAATGGCAGTAAAAGAATAACTTGGATTGGCATTATTTAATAAGCTGATTAAAGATAACCATTCGGCATCGGTTGGTATGTGCCAGCCTGCAGGTGCTAAACCTCTGGCATCTTCAATGGTAAAATAATTGTACAAAAAACCGTAATTGGTTACATAGGAGAAGTTATTGTTATAATAGCCGTAAGCACCGGTCACCAAATTAGGCCATGCACTCGCATTGCTGTAATATGAAGGAATTGTAGAGCCATCATTGTAAGTTTGCACATGCAAATTTTCCGCCATCCACGTTTTATTGCCAATGGTAATGGTTTTATACACATTGCCATCATAATCACTAACGGTTCCGGTATTGGTAAATACAACAAGTGGAATAGGTGCAGCGCCGGTGGTAAAGGTTCGCTCGGCGCCATAATAAGTACCAAAGCTAAACTTTGCATAGGCTTTATAGTAGTAAACCGTTTTTTCATTCAGGGCGGTTATTGTCAGATTGAAATTCGTGGTGCCTGAAGTGTAAGTTTTTCTTTTAGTGATATCAGGATTTTTTTGCGTATCAAAACAAATACCAACTTCAAGAATAGGGTAACCACTAGCATTAACAGATCCACCTATACTTGCCATGCTATAATTAAGTACTGAAGCAGTATTGGTGGTCACTTGCGGTTCAATCAAAGTTTGAAATGACACCACATCGCCATAAACAATGCCCGCATCATTTTTAGCGTAGGCCCTTAAATAATATTTTTTATTCGATTTTAATCCGCTCACATCCGAATTAAATGCCTTTGATCCACTGCCTTCATCACTAAACCATTTATCAATACTTGGATTGTTTACTGTATCCCAACAAAAACCTTTGCTGCTGATACCTAAACCGGTTAAACGGCCAAAAGCTTGAACACTTGAAATGCCTGTATTTTTAACCCCAATGGTTGTCACCTCAGGTAAATTCATTGGTTTCTTGCAGAATTGAAACACGAAAAACAGACAAAAAAATCCAAGAATGTATAAGAACCGTTTTTTCATATTAGTAGATGCAAAACACAAAGTTAAGCAGAAAAAA
>JBAXXZ010000123.1:0-6360 GCA_037127575.1 Bacteroidota bacterium
CGGTATAATAATTCAAACCACGCGCCAGTGTAATGTCGAGTTCTACTTGTATGTGTTTATACGCGCTATTTTTTAATATATATTCTATTTCTTCTAAGCCCTTTATCCCCTGCAAATTCTCACCTAGCACCGTTTTTAAAATCGCCACTTTTTCAGCATTACTGCCTTTAAAAGACAAAAGTGGTTTTACCTTCTCAATGGCTAATTTGCTTACGCCTTTTTCTTCTAATTCTTTTATTACGCCGTCTTCACCAATTTTATCTAGCTTATCTATCGCAACCGTTATATCTATAATCTTGTCGGCTTGACCAATGATTTCGGCAATGGCTGTTAAAATTTTTCGGTTGTTAAACTTTAATGTCACCGGTATTTTTAAATCGCCAAAACTTTTATCCATCAGCGACATTAAGTCCAATTCATTAATCAATGAATTACTGCCAATCACATCCGCATCACATTGATAAAATTCACGGTAACGTCCTTTTTGTGGACGATCGGCTCGCCATACCGCTTGAATTTGGTAACGTTTAAAAGGAAAAGTGAGTTGGTGCTGATTCATCACCACAAAACGCGCAAAGGGCACCGTTAAATCATAACGCAATGCCCGCTCAGTTAATTCTGCGCTGTTGTAATTACTTTCCAACGACTGTTCAAACTCTTTTTTGAGTAATTCTTTGTTTTTGCTTTCGTAAAGTCGGCTGTTTAAAATTTTAAAAATTAATTGATCGCCTTCATCGCCATATTTGCCGGTTAAGGTGCCAATATTCTCCATCGCAGGTGTTTCAATAGGCTCGAAGCCAAACAATTCAAAGTTTGAACGAATGGTGTTCAAAATGTATTGTCGCTTTTTCATTTCGGCCGGACCAAAATCTCTTGTGCCACGTGGAATGGATGGTTTCATGTATCTTGCAGATTGAAAGGGCAAACTTACTAAAAAAATGTCTCTCAATTTACTATATTCGCAGGATAATTAAGCCTTGGGGATTATTTTTTTGATTCAAAATACCGGTAATTAAATGAAAGAAAATCGTGCATTTATCCTTTTTTCGCTAATTTTATTCATCGCCATTTTTACCATCGAAAACATCAACCAAAGATTTTGGCTAAATGATTTTAAGGTGTATTATTCGGCAGCAGAGGCCTTAAGAAATGGTGGAACTGTTTACGGCCAATCCTTTGGCTTAAGCACCGGTTTTTACAAATATTCGCCATTTATCCTTTTGTGCTTTATTCCCTCTACCCTTTTTACTTTCGCAATTGCCGGTAGCATACATTTTTTCTTGATAGGCTTATGGTTGGTTTTATCCCTGCTTATGCTGCAAAGTATTTTTAAACAAAACAATGTCATTTTTCAAAATTATCGTGGCAACCTCATCATGAGCTTATCGCTGATTTGCATTTTGAATCATTTGGTGCGCGAATTACACCTTGGTAATGTAAACATGTTAATTGTATTTTTACTTTGCGCTTGCCTTTATTTTGATTTCAAAAATAAGACTGCGCTATCAGGCCTTTCGTTCGCTTTAGCCTTGCTCATTAAGCCCTATTTAATTGTGATTGCATTGCCCATGGTTTTGCATAAAAAGTATAAAACACTAGCCATTTGCGCCTTGTTTTGCGCAGCTGCCTTCATCATATTTACTTTTATTTACGGCATAAATTTTAGCACACACTTACACCTTGATTGGCTAAAAGCCATGATGGATCATAGCGGCTATCTGCAAAGTGCGCATACCATTCCCGCCATATTGAACACCTGGGGCATTCACTTTATTCAACAAAGCCAACAGCTATACCTCCTGCTTTTTGTGTTGATCATTTATGTGCTATTTTATTTATTCAGCAACCCTTCAATTCAAGCTGAACCAAATAACAGAAACTTAGCAATCAGTATTTTTGCCTTGTTGGCTTTTTTACCAAATATTTTAATTACCGATACCGAGCATTTTTTATTTGCCTTACCTGTTATTTTTTTCCTTATTTCACAGCTCTTTGCGCTTAAACGCAAAATCCTTAACGGCATTTTTATCATCATAGTATTTGTTTACGGCGCCAATTCATCTGACCTGCTAGGAAATAATCTCTCAGCCTATTTCGAGAAATGGGGCTTTTTAGGCATTGCCAACATGTCTTTATTGATTTTGCTGATTTATATTCACAAATTTGAAAAACAAAATAATGCCCGGCATGCAATTTTTTAGACAACATATTCAACTAAGTATTGTTCTATTGGCCCTCATGCTGTTTATTCCATTCTTGGGGACGGTTCATTTGTTCGATTGGGACGAAATCAACTTCGCAGAATGTGCTCGGGAAATGATTGTGACCAAAAATTATTTGAACCTTCAAATGAACTTTTTACCCTTCTGGGAAAAACCGCCTTTGTTTATTTGGATGTCATCCCTAAGCATGAAAATATTTGGGGTAACTGAATTTGCGGCGCGCTTACCAAACGCCATTTGCGGCATTTTTACATTACTCATTATTTTTAAAATAGGCAGAAAATTTTTTGATGAAAAACTAGGCTTAATCTGGGTGCTTTGTTATGCTTGTTCAACCTTGCCGCACTTTTATTTTAAAACAGGAATCATTGATCCTTGGTTTAATCTTTTCATCTTCTGTAGTATTTATTACTTTGCCTTATTTTCATTTAGGGGCGATGATTTCAAAAAAGTTAAATTGAAATTTGCTGTATATTCTGCCATTTTATTGGGATTGGCGATTCTTACAAAAGGACCTGCTGCCGCAATAATCCTTGGCATCTGTTTCATCCTTTATATGCAGGTGCGCTTATTTAAATTAAAATTAAATGTTTGGCATCTGATCATCTTCTTCATTGTAAGTGTTGTAATTGGTGGTGTTTGGTTTGGTCTATTAATCCTTAACGGTCAAACAGGCATTATCCAACATTTTATTTCATATCAAGTGCATCTTTTTAATACCGAAGACTCAGGACATGGCGGCCCATTCTATTATCACTTTGCAGTTTTGCTGATAGGCTGTTTTCCTGCATCAATTTTTGCTTTGTTCTCATTCAGAAATACCGAAAGTAATCCCTTGCAACGACACTTTAAATTATGGATGATTCTTTTGTTTTGGGTGGTTCTCGTTTTATTTTCAATTGTTGAAACAAAAATTATCCACTACTCATCTTTGTGTTATTTTCCGCTAACTTTTTTTGCGGCACAAAGTGTTCACAAACTATGGCATGCCAATTCAAAATGGTCGGGATGGCACAGTTTTTTAATTCTTTTTATTGGCGGACTATTTTCTATTGTTTTAATTCTAGCCGCTTTGGCCAATTGTTTTAAAGAAGAAATTCTTGCTGCTAAGTGGATAAATGATGATTTTGCGTTAGAAAATTTTAAAAGTGCGGTGCCATGGAACGGCTTGGAAGTATCTATTGGATTCTTCTTGTTTTCAACCATCATGTATAGTTTATGGCTGGTAAAAAAACAAAAAATAAAAAAAGCCCTTATTTATCTATTTATTGGAAATCTTATCACTGTTCAACTAACGGCCATCATTGTGGCGCCAAAAATAGAACAATACACCCAGGCGGCGGCTATTTCCTTCTTTCAATCAAATCAAAATAAGGATGTGTATATTTTAAGCTTAAACTACCACAGTTATGCGCAGTATTTTTATAGTCAGAAAATGCCCCCTGTTAACCGAGAAAGTTTGGTAACCGATTGGCTTCTGAGAGGCCCAAATGATAAGGAAGTAATGGTTATCAGTAAAATCACTTCAAGAGACGATATTCTTAAAACCTATCCCGATTTGCAGCAAACCGGTGCCAAAAACGGCTACGTGTTTTATAAACGACCCATTAGCACCAAAAGCAAATTACCAATTCAATAAACAACTTTTTACATTAAAGGTTAAAATTGGTGATGGAAACTTGTGTCACAGACATAGTTTCCATAGTTTTGTGCCCGATTTAAACAAAATCGACAAAACAGGGTTATTACACTAACAGGTATTAGCAATTTAGGGTTAAACAATATTTATTTACACATGAAATCAGTTCTATTTTTATTTCTTTTTTTAGTCACTTTTGTTGGTTTAGCGCAGGAGAAATATGTGATTGACGGCTACGTAAAAGACAGCAAAAATGGCGAATCCATTGTTGGCGCAACCATATATAAAACGGGCTCTAATTTAGGTGCCACTAGCAATGAATATGGATTTTATTCGCTTACACTGCCTAAAGGCCCCCACACCATTGCGGTATCATTAATAGGATTCAGAATTGTCACCTTCTCTGTAAATTTAGATAAAAGCATTACCAAGAACTTCGAATTAACTGAAGAAGGCACCAATTTAGATGAAGTAGTTGTATCGGCTGAAGCAGATGATAAAAACGTGAAGAGCGTTGAAATGAGCGTAGCCAGACTCGACATTAAACAAATTAATAAAATACCTGCCTTATTGGGTGAAGTGGATGTGATTCGTGCAATTCAACTGTTACCCGGCGTAACCACTGTTGGTGAAGGCGCAAGCGGATTCAATGTTCGCGGCGGCAACATCGATCAAAATTTAATTTTGTTAGATGAAGCGCCCGTATATAATTCGTCCCATTTATTTGGATTCTTCTCGGTATTTAATCCCGATGCCGTTAAAGATGTTAAGTTAATTAAAGGTGGAATTCCTTCGCAATATGGCGGACGTGTTTCTTCTATTTTGGATGTGCGAATGAAAGAAGGAAACAGTAAAAGGCCCGCGATTACAGGCGGAATCGGCACCATCTTTAGTCGTTTAAGCATTGAAGCCCCAATTATTAAAGACAAGGCCAGCTTTATCATTGCCGGCAGAAGAAGTTATTTGGATGCTTTGGTAAAACCTTTTGTAAAATCTTCCAGCCCGCTAAAAAACGCAGATTTCTACTTTTATGATTTAACGGCCAAATTCAATTACCGCATCAACGACAAAAACACCATTTTTGCAAGTGGTTATTTGGGCAGAGATGTATTTGGCGCAACGGCTTTTAAATTCAACTGGGGCAACACCACTGCAACCACAAGATGGAACCACATCTTTAATAAAAAGCTATTCTTAAACACAACTGTTTTTTACAGTAACTACGACTATATTCTGTCTTTTGGAACAAACAATGGCCAATCTTTTAAATGGAGAAGCAATATTGTGAACTATAGTTTTAAACCCGATTTCACATTGTATTACAACTCGAAAAACACCATCCGTTTTGGTGCCCAAGCTTTGTACTATGACTTTCTTCCTTACAATGCTACAGGAACGTTTCTCGATGGATCAAGCGCCACATTTAAAGCCGATCGCAGGTACGGTGTTGAATACTCAGCATATATAGGCAACGAGCAAAAAATTCTGCCGCGTTTAACCATTGAGTATGGATTAAGAGTAAGCATGTACAACTATTTAGGAAAAGGAAAGGCTTATTATTTTAGAGATACCATTTCAAATACCACCCGCCCTTTAAATGAAACCCGAACTTATGCTGCGGGCAAACTCATAAAAGACTACATCAATCCTGAACCACGTTTTTCGGCCAATTATGTGGTGAACAGTTTTAGCTCGGTTAAAGTAAGCTACAACCGCATGGCACAATACATACAGCTAATCAGTAACACGGCGGCCAGCACGCCATTGGATGTTTACACCATCGCCTCAAATAATTTAAAACCTTTAATCGCCGATCAAGGCAGCATGGGCTATTTCCGAAACTTTAAACAAAATATGTTCGAAACATCAGTTGAATTGTATTATAAATACTTGCAAAACCAATTGGATTATATCGACAATGCCGACTTGTTTATTAATCCAACTGTCGAAAATCAATTGATACAAGGTTTGGGTCGTGCTTACGGTTCGGAGTTTTACGTAAAGAAAAACAAAGGCAAATTGCAAGGCTGGGTGGCTTATACTTTAAGCAAAACACAACGTTTAGTAAGGGGCATTAGCAACGACAATTGGTTTTTGAGCCGCTACGACCGCACCCATTGTTTAAACACAAGTGTAAACTACGACATCACCAAAAACTTCAATATTTCGGCAAATTTTATTTTCCTAACCGGTGTACCGGGCACCTTTCCAAATTCAAAAGTGCAAGTTCAAAATTTAAACATCCCATACAATACCGATGGTATTCGCAACAACTACCGCATTACCCCATATCACCGTATGGATATGGGTATGACTTATCAGTTCAAGAAAAACGACCACACGAAATTTAAACAAAACATTGTGGTAAGCGTTTACAATGTTTACAATAGAAGAAATGCATTCAGCATTTTCTTTAGAACCAAATCAGGTGACCCTAATCAAACCGAGGCAGTGCGTTATTCAATCGTAGGCTCATTTGTACCGGCCATCACTTACAAT
>JBAXXZ010000124.1:0-6354 GCA_037127575.1 Bacteroidota bacterium
GTGCCAACACATACAGTTGGTCAACCGGTTCTACAGCGACACAAATTGCCGTTTCACCGAGTGTTACAACAGTTTACACCTGTGTTATTTCTGCCACCAATGGATGTTCAGTGTCAAGAACTTCAACGGTGAATGTAGCCCCTGCTACGATTACAATAAGCAGTAATCCCGCCAATATATGTCCGGGCACTACCAGCACATTGCAAGTAAGCGGCAGCGGGCCCGGTCCATGGACTTATACTTGGTCGAATAGTTCTAACAATAACACAATTACTAGTAATTTTGCCACAATTGTGAGCGCCACCATTCAAAACAATGCCGGATGTTTGGCCACAACAACCTATAGTTTAGGATCATCCACTTCCTTATCGTTAACTGCAACATCGAATCCATTGGCACTTTGTGTAGGCGGTACAGCTTCTGTGTCGGTTACAGGCGCATCAACTTATACTTGGAGCAATGGCAGTACTACATCAAGTGTAATTGCTGTCACACCAACAGCCACAACAGTTTATTCTGTTTTTGGTGTAGTGGGAACATGTACCGGTTTAACTACTTATACCTTAATAGTGAATCGAATTCCAACCATTACAATAGTCGCTTCTGCAACAAGTGTATGTGCAGGCGGTACTGTTAGTTTAACTGCTAACGGCGCGAATAATTATACATGGACACCGGGTAATTATACAACTTCTACAATTGTATCACCTACATTAAGCGGTACAGCATTGTTTCAGGTGCGAGGTTTAAATCAAGGTTGCGCTGCCAGAACTAACTCAATTTCAATTACAGTGGCCCCTAGTCCGGTTGTAAATATAATTAGCAGTTCAACCTTGGCATGTAATGGCGATGTTATTTCATTAACTGCTTTTGGTGCAACCAGCTATACATGGAGTACCGGGGGAAATGGCCCCGTAACGATACAATCGCCGAGTGTTTCAACAACCTATTCGGTTGTAGGGGCAAATAACAACAATTGTATTAATTCGGCTGTTGTTACCGTTTCTGTAAATGCTTGTACCGGATTAAAAAATGTCTCCAATAATCAACAGTTATTGGTGTATCCTAATCCAAGCAAAGGAATGATTCATTTGCAAGGAAGCTTTTCGGGCGAATTGAATTTAATGAATGAATTCGGTCAATTGATTAAGACCTTTAAATTGGATGCAACAAACAATGAAATGCTTATTGATGGCTTATCAAATGGTATTTATTTTGTATTGAGTAAAGACAAATCCATCCAACAAAAAATTATCATCATGCCCTAATAGCTGATGTTATTCATTTAAAGCCAAACCAAAATCGGTTTGGCTTTTTTATTGCTTTTGTGTTTCTAATATTTTCAGAATTTCATAATAACGCGTTCGCCTCTCAGAATCGTGTAAAAGAGAATCAAGACATTGTTTAGCCGCCAGAAGTTTATTTTGATTTAAATAAATAGAAGCCAAGTTTAATTTTGGATCATCAAAGCGGGGACTTATTCTTGTTGCTTCCATATATAAAAGTGTGGCCTCATCAATTTTGCCAAGCATCACTTTACATGAAGCCAAATCGTTTAAAACATTTCGTTGGTAAGGATTTTGCTGATAGGCCAATTCAAAGTAAGCATTTGCCTGCCGATAATTTTTTTGATTTGAATAGGCATTGCCCATGTACCATTCAACTGGTACCGAGGTAGGGTCGAGATGATAACAAAATGACAGGGCAGCTTTACCACAGGCAATAATTTGTTGATTCTCTCCACGGCTTTTAGCGATATACATTTGGCGCGTGTAGTATTCTCCACGGCATCTTAAAACACCTATAAAGGCAATACAAGCAAAAAGAAAAATAAAAACAAATCTATGTTGTATTTTCATTTGAATAGATAATGTGAATGGCAAGCATTTTTTTATTTTTTCATAAATTAACGCCATTAAAATATTTAACCAAACAATGTGTTCAATGCGTTCTTTTGGAAAATCAAAAAAGGAAATGCAGAGATAACCGACTAAAAAAAACAAAGGAAAGTGATTAAAATTTTGATTCAGTCTGCTTGCCGATTTGAGTTGTATAAATCCAAAAACCAAAAGACCAATCACAAAAACCAAATAAATATTAAACCCAATGGTGCCTGTTTCGCTCAAAATCCACAAAAAATCATTGTGTGGCCTTTGAAAACTTACACCTAAATCTTCTGCGCGCCACAATCCGCTCAAGGAAGCAGAAGGAAAAAATACCTGCCAATTGCCACTGCCAAAACCGGTAAACGGCTGTTGCATGATTAAATAGGTTTTGTGCCAAACGGTAATGCGTTCAATATCAAGAATTGGTGAAAAAACTTTTGCAAGCATGGTCATTGAAGTTTGTTTTTGAATGATGGCGGCACATATTGAATTTAATCCAAATAGGAAGAAGATGTTTAGCCCAATAACAATTATTACAATGATTAAAAAGGGTTTCGAAACAACTTCGCGTTTGCTTTTGGTGGATTGAAATATTTTCAGAAGAAAATACACAAATGCCGTTATAATTAAAGCCAGCCAAACAGCCTTGGTGCGCAAAAATAAAATCAAAATTAAATTCAGAACGATGGCAATCAAAGCAGATTTTTTTAAAGTCCCGATTGATTTAGAATACGCCATCAAAAGAAAACAAAGGTTTAAAAATAAAAAGCTCGATAATAAATTTTTATGCCCGTTTAAACCGTTTATTGAATAAGTGTTTGAATGACCGAGCCCAGTTAGCGATAACATCTGCCATAACACAACAATGCACAAGCATAACAAAATGATCACAGAGGCACCATAAATGCATTTTGAAAATTTTTCAGGATGCAGATTTAAAAAATAGAGTGATGAAAAAAATACGCCAAGTCCTAGCAACAATTTGGTGTTTTCAAATATGGCTTCAGAAATATTGTGTGACCAAAAAGTGCTTAGGCAACTCCAACCAACAAAACCAATATATGAGAGCGTAATCAGATTAATATTTACATCAAGACATTTTTTTGATTTATGGAGAGAATAAAAAAAGGCAGTCAAGGAAACCGCGGTTAAAATAAATCTTGGACTAAGTGAATAGTCTAAAATAAATGGAAATGTAAAAAGCGAAATGATGATTAAGGTGGCAGAAACCGTCTTCCATAAATGGAATGAAAGCTTAATTGATAATGGGTTTGACATCTTAATTTTTAATGACTAATAAATTCAAATGTAAAAAAATTGTATTTGCGTTTATAAAAATTTAATGCCAGCCTTTTTTGCCAGCTTGATTTACAACATTGAATGCACTTGCGAAGAGAATAAGTTAAGTAAAACGATAGTTTAATTTACAATCACTTTTAAGTTAAGATTGTCAATCTTAATGAAATAAATGCCAGGCTTTAATTGCTCTACCAGAATTTCTGAGTTATTTTCATTAGCAAACGATCGAATCAATTGACCCCATTCATTCTGGACAATTATTTGGCGGTGTAGCGGTAAATTTTTAATAGTAAACTTGCCCGAACTTGGGTTAGGATAAATAAAAATGGATTCATTTAGGTTTTGTTTATCGTCGAGTCCAACGGTACAATTAGCAACGGAAAAAGTTATAGAGGCAGAGGTTTGACAGCCGAATGGACTTTCGCCCGTAACTGTAATTAATACACCACCTGATACAGAATAATTTAGAGTACTGAGGCTTGGGGTTAAAACATTACTAATAGAATAACTCGAAGCGTTTCCAAAGATGCTTAAAGTTTCAGTTGCAAGTTTACAAAACACTGTGTTGCTGATTACTGGTGTAAAAGAGGGCGGTGGATTTACGGTGACTGTAATCGTTGCCAAGTTGGTACAAGTGGCAATACTTAGAAATAAACTGTAAGTTGTGGTTGTATTAGGATTCGCCACCACGTTTAATGAATTGGTTGTATTTAAGCTGCTTCCGGGACTCCATGTGTAGGATAAACTGGAACTGGCAGAAATGATTGTAGGACTTGCAGATAAATTGGTTGAAGAACCTTGGCAAAAACTTTGGGCGCCTGAAAAAGTAACCGTCGGCATTTCGTATACTTTTACGATTAATAGAGCAGGTGAACTGGTTCCTGCAGCATTGCTTGCGGTACAAACAAGTGTATAAGTTAAATTGGTGTTTGGAAATGTAATAAGGCTAACACTTGCGTTTGGATTGGCAATAATGATGCCTGCAGAAGGACTCATCACCGACCATTGGTAAGAAATTGGGGAATTAATTGCCGAACAACTATATGTGCTTCCTGCAGAAGGAAGGGAACATACATTTGAAGGACCTAAAATGGGATTCATTACAGGTATTAATTGTGCGAAGGCTTGTAGTGCAATAAAGCCTATAATTATTGTGAAGATGGATCTTTTAAGCATGGTTGAAAATTCTCTTAAAATTAAACAATTATTCCATTTCATAATGAAATGATATTCAGTCAAACAATTTTAACGTTTTGAAATTAAATAGAATATTGTTTGTATGGTTTAGCCACAATTCACTATCTTAGTTTGTTTAAATATCCACAATGAAGCACATTTATTTTACACTCCTTACTGTTTTTTTATCCCTTATTGGTTTTGGTCAAACAAAAAATTCTTTAGAACAAATCGCTGTTGAGGTATATTATAACCAAGCAAAACAATTGAATTTTGTCAAAATCGATGCTCAGCATAATATTTCGCAGAATCAATGTGAAGCATTGTTGCAAGATTTGATTTCAAAAGATGGAAATGCCAAACTCCAATTAATTAAATCTGAACAAGATGAATTAGGCTATACGCATAAACGCTTTGCTATCACATACAATGGTATTCAGTTGCACAATAAAGTAATTGCAGCCCATTTTGAACATGGTCGATTGGCATCTTTAAACGGTGATTTATACGTCATGCAACCTGCATCCACCGGCTTTTCAATTGGTGATCAAACCGCTTTGAGTAATGCTTTGGCAAAAGTAAAGGCGCAAAAATATAAATGGGAAAATAAAGAAGAAGAAAATCACATGCGGACGATTTTGAATCAGCCTAATTTCACCTATTATCCAAGTGCTAAAAGGGTGTATTTTGAAATGAATGGTAATTTTAAGCCGGCATATCAATTCGAAATTTATGCCGAGATTCCTTTGTACAAGGCCAATGTATTTGTAGATGCAAACAGTGGCTTGGTATTAGCAGAACAAAATTTAATATGCAACATCGATGTGCCTGCTACTGCGGCCACAAAGTACAGTGGCACCCAAACAATTACTTGCGATCAGGTTACAACTTCAAGTTACCGCTTACGTGAAATACAAAGGGGTTTGGGTATTGAAACATACAACATGAATCATACAACATCATATTTGGCGACAGATTTTACAACCACGAGTACTTCATGGACAACCACAGGCGCTGATCAGGCGGCAACAGATGCGCATTGGGGAGCAGAAAAAACCTTTGATTATTACATGGCGCGATTTAACCGCAACAGCATCGATAACATGGGGTATAAGTTAAGGAGTTACGTGCATTACAGTAACAATTATAACAATGCCTTTTGGGATGGAACAAGAATGACCTATGGCGATGGTAACGGTTCGCAGTTTACTATTTTAACGGCCATTGATGTATGTGGCCATGAAATCACACACGGTTTAGTAAGCAATACCTCCGGTTTAAATGGCGGAGGAACAGGTGAAGCCGATGCATTGAACGAAGCTTTTGCTGATATTTTTGGTACCAGTGTGGAGCGGTATGCCAGACCAACGAATTACAATTGGAAAATGGGTTCTGATATTACGCCAAATGGCAATGGTATTCGCAACATGCAATTTCCGAAGTTATTGAGTGATCCTGATACGTATTTGGGACAATATTGGGATCCTAACGGGGAGCCTCACAACAATGCAGGTCCTGCCATTAAGTGGTTTTATTTATTGGTGAGTGGCGGAACGGCTACCAACGATTTAAACAATACATACAATGTAAGTGGTTTAGGAAACATCGATGCGGAAAAAATAGCATACAGAGCTTTAACCTATTATTTTACTTCGTCCACCAATTATGCAGCAGCGCGAGTAGCAGCTATTCAAGCAGCCAAAGATCTATTCGGGTCTTGTTCAAACCAAGTTGTTCAAACCACCAATGCCTGGTATGCAGTAGGTGTAGGTGCCCAATTTGTGCCCAATCAAATTGCCCCCAATTTTTATACTTCAAACACCAGTTTTTGTGTTTTGCCGGCCAGTGTTATTTTTACAAATTCTACCAATAGCGGTATTACTTATGCTTGGAATTATGGCGATGGTTCTGCCGTTTCTACTTCAACAACAGGATTTCACACATATACCGCCAATGGCTCTTACAATGTAAAATTAATTGCAACAGGTTGTAA
>JBAXXZ010000125.1:0-6332 GCA_037127575.1 Bacteroidota bacterium
GGTAGAACCATGGCACAAGAATTTGGCAACGGTTGGGCCGAAGGGGTGCACCCCGACGATTTTGACCAATGCCTGAAAACCTATGTGAACTCTTTCGATAAAAAAGAAGCTTTTTACATGGAATACCGAATTCTAAATCATGCGGGAGAATACAGATGGCTCGCAGATTTTGGTCGTCCTTTTTACGATTTAGACAACAGCTTCATAGGATACATTGGTGCTTGTTTCGACATCACCGAAAATAAAATCAACCAAACTAACCTGATTAAATTAAACGCAACAAAAGACAGATTTTTTAGCATCATTGCACACGACTTAAAAAGTCCATTTAATTCAATACTCGGCTTGAGTCAGTTATTGCAAGATCAAGTGAAGGCAAAAGACTACGAACAAGTCGATGAAATGGTGACTCTAATTAAACAATCTTCAAAACGCGCAACCGATTTGTTAATCAACCTAACGGACTGGGCCGTTACGCAATCAGGTAAAATGCAATACAATCCGCAAGAATTTGACCTGGTGCATTTAAGCAACGAAATTGAAATTTCATTGGCAGCTGCTGCCAAATTAAAAAACATCAGCATTCAAAAAAATATGCCAAGCAGTGTTAAAACATTTGCCGATATAACCATGATTAGTACGGTAATGCGCAACTTGCTCAACAATGCAATAAAATTTACTCACAATGATGGTGTAATATCCATCACCATTCATACGCTTAACGCAGATATTATTGTGGCGATTAAAGACAATGGCATTGGGATGGACAATGAAAGAATTGAAAAAATATTTCAATTCGAAGAAAAAATTACTACACCAGGCACAGAAAACGAAAAAGGTACAGGACTAGGTCTCATTATCTGCAAAGAATTTATTGAAAAAAACAAAGGTAAATTTTGGGTAGAGAGCCAAGTGCGTAATGGTTCTACATTCTATTTTTCAATTCCAGTTCATAGTCATTCAGCTTAAAATAAATTTCACCAACACCATATTTTCCAAAAACTTTTCATCCACTTGTATTCAAACAAGTTGAAAATGTTTTGAAAATCAATTCAAATGTTTATTCGGAAATTTTAATTGCAGTGATTTAAACACTTGATCCAAAGTTTTTTCAACTTTATCTTAGTGGTTCTCCATCTCCTTAAAATTGGCTTCTGTTTTATTAATAAACTCCAAGGCATCAATATCATCCTTCAATGAAACGATCCCTACATTCAACAAATTGGGTTTAATTTTATGCGCCAATCGCGATACTTCATCAAAATCTTTTTCCTTCAATTTGGTTCCCATCATTTGTAATGTAGTGCTGGTTTGATCGAGGAACAATTGAATAATTTTATTTAATAAACTCGCATCACCGCGACTAATTTCATCCAAACGCTTTAAGTTGTAAAGCATTTCAGTTTTAATATCGCTGTTGTTAGCCTGAAGAGTAAGCTGCGTTGGCGCCAACTTGGCATAAGTTAAAATGGTTTTAATTAAAATCGATTCTTCAAACGGTTTGGTTACATAAGCTTCCATGCCGGCTACTTTACATGCTTCCAATTCGGTTTTAAATGCATTGGCTGTTAAGGCAATTATTGGCGTTTTAATCTTCAATTCATTACGAATCATTTTAGTGGCTTCAATGCCATTCATTTCAGGCATTTGTATATCCATCAAAATAATGTCGAACGACTGTTTCTGCAACAATTTAATGGCCTCAATACCATTCACAGCCTCTGTAATTATACAACCATAATATTTTAAGGTGTTTTGAGCCACCAATCGGTTCATTTCATTGTCTTCAACCAACAATATATTTACATTCTTCAGTTGCCCGGCCAATAACTCTTCTGCACTGTTTACTGTCTCTACTTTATCACTTTTAGGGAAACTTAATACAACCGAAAATTCACTGCCTTTGTTTTTTACACTGTCGACCATAATTTCACCATGCATCAACTGTACCAACTGATAAGTAATGGCCATGCCCAAACCTGTTCCGCCATATTTGCGTGATGTAGATTTGTCTTCTTGCGAAAATTTAGAAAAAATACGGTTTAAATACGCAGGCTCCATACCAACACCGGTATCACTCACTTTTAATTCGAGTTGCTGGCCATTGGCAATGCTCCTTAATACTTTGCAACTAAGTTGCACAAAACCACAGTTGGTAAATTTAATGGCGTTGCCCAATAAATTAATCAGTATTTGTTCCACACGCAAGGCATCACCCATTACTGCATCCTGCACCGACGATTGAATGGCCAATTTTAATAAAATGCCTTTCTCTTCTGCACGAGGCTTTAACATGGTCACCACCTTGTTTAATGATTCACTCAACAAGAAATGTTCAGTTTCAATATTTAATTCTCCGGCTTCAATTTTAGAAATATCCAAAATATTATTAATCACCGACAGCAAATGTTTCGAGGCATTATCGCTGTTTTGCACATAAGCCCTTTGTTTTGAATTTAGATTTTCCTTGGCCAATTCACGTATCATTCCGGTGATGGCATTTAAAGGGGTTCTAATTTCATGGCTCATGTTAGCAATAAAAGTTTCTTTTGCTTTAGAACCTTCTTCGGCTTTGGTTTTGGCCTTTTCAAGATCCTCTTCCAATTTCTTTTGCGCAGTAATATCTAAGTGAATACCAATTGTGCCGATTAATTGGCCACTTTCGTTATACAAAGGTGCACCACTTATCAACCACCACTTTAATTCTCCTTGTTTGTTGCTTACTTTTAATTCATAGATATCCGAAATGCCGTCTTTTCGTAAACTGTTTTTGTATTTCACCAAATCCTGACTCTCGGGCGAAGTAAATAAAGAACCGGCCTTTTTACCAATTAAATCAAATAAATCGTAACCCGACATTTGGGTGAAACTTTGGTTGGCAAAACGGATGTTGTCATCCAAATCCACTTCCAACAAGCCCAAATTCATGTTGGCAATAATGTTGCGGTATTTTTGTTCTTGTGACTTTAATAAATGCTCAATTTTTTTACGGGTCGAAATATTGCGCGAATTGGCAATCACATAACCAGTATTGTTAATTTGTAAGTAACGCATGGTTACTTCCACCGGATAAACTTCCCCGGTTTTTTGATTCAGATTTTCACTTTCAAGCGTAATAAAATCGGTGCTTTTTAATTCTTCCAAATTACGTTTCCAACGCAATTCATCTTTAAACATCGGATCCAAATCACTTACAGTATACTCGTCTAAACGGTTGACGTCAATACCAAATCGGTTGGCAGCTTCATTGTTTACATACAACAATTGTCCATCCTCTTTCGACACTTCAATGGCATCGTAGGTATGGTTAATCAAGGTTTGAAACAATTCCAAACGCTGATTACTTTGAATAATATCGCGCTCTGCCTTTTTCTGCCTCGAAATATCAATGGCCAATGCTATCATCTCAAAATGATTCCCGTCTTTCCACGACAATTGAACACTTTGTCCAATCCATATCTCCTTGCCGTTTTTATCTAAAATTGGAAATTCAAAATACGTGGAAGGTATATTTCTGCGAATTTGACGCGCATAAAATCTTTCGGTTTTTAAGCGGTACTCATCTTTAATAACATCCAAAAATTTTAAACTTAATAATTCGTCTTTGCTGTAACCGGTAATGCGTTCAGCAACAGGATTCACAAAAATAAAATTGCCGTTTTCATTGGTTTTAAAAATAATGTCGGTCGATTTTTCAACAATTTCTTTGTACCGCGATTCGCTTTCATGCAAGGCCAATTTGGTTTCTATTTGCTCGGTAATGCTACGTGCAACAAACAAATAACCTTCTTGATCAGCAACAGAAGCCTTGATTAAAGAAACCGACAATACCACAAACTGCTTTTTGTTGTCTTTGCCTAAATAGGTCCATTCATTGGTATCTACAAAACCCTTTTTAACCTTTACCACCAAACTTTCAAAACTTGGCAACAAAGATACCTTCAATTCATGCGATAATTTTTTTGCCCTTTTTTCCAGTTCCCCGTTATCGAAAAAGGAAAGAATATTTTTTTGATTCACTACCTCCTCAGCTTTATACTCCAACATTTCCTCAGCACCATGGTTAAACGATTTAATCATCCCCGCTTTGTCAACGAATACCAAAGATAAATTGGTGCCGTTTAAAATGTTCTCTTTTAAGTTGTTTAAATTAATGAGGGTGTTTTCACTGTTTTTTCTTTCAGTCACATCGGTGTATTCCCACAAGTGTCCTTTGTATTCCTTTTCAATGTAAACCGGTATGTAATCCAATGAAAGAATTTTACCGTTTTGCATCTCAAACTCAATGTCAACGGCTTTTTCACGCTTGCTCAACAAGCCATTGATGCGGCTCACAAATTGTTCGGGATTTTTAAAATGGTGCTTGTTTTGTTCGGCCGATTCGGCACAATCAGCACCAATTAATTGTTGCGGACTAGCCGGAATTTCAAATTGCTCACAAAACAAATCGTTGGCAAATAAAATTTTGCGATCTTCATTTTCAATGAGTATACCCGAATGTAAATTACTTAATAACGTGGTAAGCAATTCATTGTTTCTTGATAAAACCTGCTCACTCACTTTACGCTTCGAAATCTCGGAGTTCACATAATCAATAATCGAAAACAAACCATCCTCATCATTTTGCACTTCAAATAATTCTTCTGCATTCATTTTGTCTAAACCTTCCTTCAACTTTTCAATCGATAGTTTTTTCAGTTTAAACTCGTTTAACAAATTATTGTGTACTTCCTGATAACCTTTTTCACTGATACTAAAAGCATGGTGCAAAAAATCCTTATCCTGATCAAACGACTGATACGAATCATTTATGGCATGCAATAAACCCGAAATCGACGGATGGTTGCGAATGTCATCATTCAAATGTTTATTAATTTGTTTTTGCAATAATTTATGCAAGACCACAGTTTCCTCTTCAAAAGTGGTCACTGTCATGGTTTGATTGTGCAATTCACAACAAGTTTGATTGTTACATGGGGCTATTTCACCATACGAATAAAAACCAGTTGTGATGGTGTGTTTACCCATTACTTCCTTCACCGCTTCTAATTCTTCATCAACACGGTCTTTTAAAATAAGTTTACGTCCAACACAACTAATCAAAATCGACAATTTGGTGTTTTCGCTCTCTACCTCAGCAACGCTGCTTTTAGCGGCATAACTAGCTGCCTCAATCAAATTATCAAAGTTGGCCTTCATAAAACGCACCTTCGATCCTTCGGGTACATCACCCGCAAAAACCATGCTTTTGTTTTCATTGTCAATCGATAAAATGGTTCTTACCACTGTATCACCACTGCCGGGCAAATTAACCGATAAAGGAAACAACAAGGCCGAACCGGGTAAATCTTTGGCATATTTACCCAAGTACATTCTATACAAATCCAAAGCATTTTTATTGTCAATTTCATACAGCTCGTTCGATTTCGACTTGGTAATTGTTTGTTCCAAACCAAAAGTTTCCCAACCGCCACTGCTACCATAACTTATTTTTATGGCTGAACCATAAAAACCAATGGCCACAATATTTCCCGATGTAGGTAATGCATTTAAACCAACCACAGTTGATAGAAATTGATCGCCGTCACCTGCCAAACCACCCGTTACATTTACATTTTCCAAACGTACACTTTCAATGCCCAGCACCAATTCGCTGCCATTCACAATGCTCCCATCCGACAATAAAAAAACATGCTTTAAATCATTGGGGTCTAATTGCTTCACAAGCGCCACACCCGCATCATAACTGTTCGCGAACTGATTAATGTTTATCTGTGCCGTTTTAATTGGCGTATTTTCAAATTGTATCGCGGTAATTGAAATAGTATCATCATAAAATTTACCGTCAAAAATTTCACCGGCGGTTGAACACAAAGCAATTTGTGCCCCTTTAAATTTAGAAGCAATTTGCGCATACACCTCGGTATTACTTAACAAGTCCTTTTTTCCAAAAGCCAACACCAAGCTATAACACAAACCTTTGTTATAAACCCCCTCATCCTGTGTTTCAAACTGTCCGTTTTTATATAAATAAGCATTAACGCGCATACCTTTATTTTTTATTTATGTTAAATGTCCCTTGATTTGTTTGCTTCAAAGACGCAAAAAAAAATGTCAATCTTCCCATTACTATAATAACAAGGCAATTTGGCAATTGTTCCATTGCTTAAAAAAACTTTTTGTTTATTATATGGTACTTGGTCAATTGTCATTTATACACATTTATTGTGGCTACAAAGTTTGTCAAGTTTACAAAAATGAAAAAGGCTTAAAGCAACTTTTTACTGCAGATGTAAGGTTTTTGGTGAATATGTACACCTTTATTGTTGTTT
>JBAXXZ010000126.1:0-6303 GCA_037127575.1 Bacteroidota bacterium
ATGTTTGGGCATCGATGGCATAAAACACTTCGCGCTGAATGTTTAAATGCAATTGCCCGTTCTGTAATTCTTTTTGATAATAACGCCCGGCAAGTACGTGTAATAAATCGCTTAAATTTTCTTTTGTCGGATTAAAGCTGTAGTCTGTACTATCCATCCTGCTCGCCAATAACACATTGTCGATCAATTTATTTAAACGTTCGTTTTCTTGTAAAGCCGATTGAATAATGTCGAGTTGCACTTCTGTACTTAATTTTTGTTTCAACAAGGTTTGCAATTGCAATTTGGTGGCCGATATGGGCGTTTTTAATTCGTGGGTGATACTTAAGAAAAAATTTTGTTGTTGGTTTTTAAGGTCTGCTTCTTTATCGATGGCCTTTTTTACTTTGTACATACCAAACAACAAGAGCAATAAAAAAACAGTGCCTTCGCACACAATCATTACAGTTTGAGTTTGGAGGCGGTGGTGTAATTCATCCACTTTATCTTTTAATTCCAATTCGCGGCTAATGGATAACTCCAGCAATTTTTGTTGCTCGTTCATGATTTTGGAAGTTTGGCGCACCAACAGTACTTCCCACCAAATAAATTGCATCAAAATATAGCCGAACAAAATGGTTAATATGGCGCCCGATCGCGAATTAATTTTCATTTGAAATGGATGAGGGCAAGTTAATCATTTGTTCAATATCGGACAGCAATTCTGATGCCCTATCAATACTGTTTATATCTTCAACAGTGAGGTGTAATTTTTCGTGTTGTTCTTTTAAGGCACAAAGGCGCGGGTATTTTTGGGCATAGGCTAAAACGGCCATAAACATTGGACTGCCAAAATAATCGCTTTGTTTTTTGCTTAAAAAATAGGCTTTCATTTTTCTGTTTTTCAAAATCAATTTTTCGAAGCCAAGGTGCATGGCCTTCCAACGCATGCGCACCACATTAATCAATTCCAATGCCTCCTTGGGCACCGGTCCGAAGCGATCACGTATACTTGTTTCAAATTTAACAAGGTCTTCTTCTTTGGTAATATTATCTAACTCGCGGTACAACAACAAACGTTCGGTTAAGCTGCCTACATAGGCATCAGGAATCAATAATTGTAAATCGGTTTCAATTACGGTTTCTTTTACAAATTGACGGGAGAAAACCGCTTTATCGGTTTCTTCATCAGCGCCAACAGCAGTTTGATACCAATCTTCTTCTTTTAATTCTTCAATGGCCTCATTCAAAATTTTCATGTAAGTATCAAAGCCCATGTCGTTAATAAAACCGCTTTGTTCTCCACCCAATAAATTGCCTGCACCGCGAATATCCAAATCACGCATGGCTATTTGAAAGCCGCTGCCCAAATCACTGAAATCTACAATGGCCTTTAAGCGTTTACGTGCCTCACCTGTAAGCATAATGGATGATGGCGCCAACAAATAACAAAATGCTTTTTTATTGCTTCTACCTACCCTGCCACGCATTTGGTGCAAATCACTTAAACCGAAATTTTGGGCCTCATTAATTATGATGGTGTTGGCATTGCTGATGTCTAAACCGCTTTCAATAATGGTAGTGGCCACCAAAATATCGTAATCACCTTCCATGAATCCAAGCATAACGTCTTCGAGCTTGTCGCCGTCCATTTGGCCGTGACCAATGGCAATTCGCGCATCAGGCACCAGTCGTTGTATGATGCCGGTCATGTCGGTGATGCTTTGTACTTTGTTGTGTACAAAAAACACTTGGCCGCCACGGTTCATCTCATAGGTTATGGCATCACGAATCAAGACTTCATCAAAGGTATGTAATTCGGTTAGCACCGGGTAACGGTTGGGCGGCGGTGTTGAAATCACCGACAAATCGCGGGCCCCCATTAAACTAAATTGAAGGGTGCGAGGAATCGGTGTTGCAGTTAAAGTCAATGTATCGATGTTGGCCTTAAAAGTTTTGAGTTTATCTTTTACGCCCACACCAAATTTTTGTTCTTCATCAATAATGAGTAAACCCAAATCTTTAAAATGAAGGTCTTTGCTTACCAAACGATGGGTACCAATCATAATATCGATTTTACCTTCGGCCAGACGTTTAAAAATAACTTTTTGTTCTTTGGTACTTCTAAAACGGTTGATGTAATCAACGGTGCAAGGCAAATCTTTTAAACGCTCCTTAAATGTTTGAAAATGTTGGTAAGCCAAAATGGTGGTTGGCACCAATAGCGCCACTTGTTTGCCATCGCACACGGCTTTAAAAGCGGCCCGCACGGCAATTTCAGTTTTACCAAATCCCACATCACCACATACCAAACGGTCCATGGGATGCGGTTTTTCCATGTCCTTTTTTACATCATTGGTTACTTTTATTTGATCGGGTGTATCTTCATAAATAAACGAAGCTTCCAATTCGTACTGCATGTAATTGTCCTTCGGAAAAGCATGTCCGGGTTTGGCTTTGCGCTCGGCATACAATTTAATTAAATCGTAAGCCAACAATTTTACATTGCGTTTGGTTTTATTTTTTAATGTTTGCCAAGTGCTGCTACCCAGTTTATCGATGCGGGGCACTTGCCCTTCTTTGCCGCTGAATTTGCTGATGCGGTGCAAGCTGTGAATGCTAACATACAGTACATCATTGTCTTTAAACAACAATTTTACACTTTCTTGTTCTTGCCCGTTGATGTTTAATTTTTGCAAACCTGCAAAGCGCCCAATCCCGTGATCGATATGCGTGACATAATCACCGGGATTTAGCGTAAGTAACTCTTTTATGGTAAATGCTTCGGCACTTTTGTTTTTTAATTCTTTTAAACGAAAACGGTGATAACGTTCAAACACTTGGTGGTCGGTGTAGATGGCCACTTTTAAATCATCATCAATAAAACCTTCGTGAATATTGAGTGAATGGTGTTCGATTAAGGTGTCGTAAGTGCGGTGTTCTTTGGCCAACAAATCATTAAAAATAGAAATCAAACGATCGGCTTGGCGTTGGTTATCGGTTAAAAAATAATTGCGGTACGATTTGGTTTTATTTTCTTTTAAATTGGCGACCAACAAATCAAAATTCTTATTAAAACCCGGTTGCGGTTTTTGGTTAAACTCAATCGGGCTAGCCGAAAATGCAGATTGCAAGCCGTATTCAAGGGTTTTAAATAATTCCATTTGGCGGGCCAATTCATCCCCCGAAGCAAACAAAGTAGCCGGTGCCAATTGTTTTATTTCACCCGACAATGATTCGTGGGCTTTGATGGCCACTTTCATTTTTTTATCAAGTACATCCAGACAATATTTGGCATCATCAAAACAGAGCAAAGTATTTTCGGCATCAAAATAATCAAGTAGCGTTACTTTTTCTTCGGTGAATAGTGCAGAATTGATATTTGGCAAAATGGTGACAAATTCAAAAGTGGCATTTGATAATTGTGTAGATGGATCGAATGTTTTAATGGCTTCTACATCGTTGCCAAACAATTCGATGCGGTAAGGGTATTCGTTGGCGAAAGAATAAATATCTACAATGCCCCCGCGAATACTGAATTGGCCGGGTTCGTAAACAAAATCAACGCGATCAAAATGGTAAGAGATTAAAAATTCGGCGATAAAATCGATGGATAATTTTTCGCCTTTTTTAATGCGTAAAATGGTTTGCAGTAATTGTTTTTTTAAGCTCACCTTTTCACTTAATGCCTGCGGATAAGTCACCAATACCCCTCTAAATTGCTCTTTCGACAAGCGGTTTAAAACCTCGGTGCGTTCTTGAATATTGGCATTGGTGGTTTTTTCTTCTTGGTAAGGTTGCCTGTAACTTTCAGGAAAAAACAATACGTTATTATCACCCATTAAGGTGTCAATATCGTTGTACAAATAAGCCGCTTTTTCCTTGTCGGAAGCAACAAGCAAAATGTTTTTTTGGTGCAGTTTTGCAATGCTTTTGATGATAAAGGACAAAGAGGATCCGTTCAAACCCCTTAACCAAAGGTTTTTGTTAAAATCGAGTAATTGAACTTTCGCTTCGAAAATACTCTCTAATGGTGACTCGTGAAGCATTTGCGCCGGTAAAGGTAATATATTCTTCAAATTGAAGGGTGCGGAATGTGCATTCCTAAAAAATTAGGGCTAAGCCTTTTAAAAAGGGCTAAGCGTGCAGGCATTATTCGGTGAGCCTGTGCCCTGAATGCCGCCACTCGGCGCACGAATGCAGACTATTTGTGCAACACAGCGAAGCAAACTTGTATTTGGTTTATTCTGCCGCATTTAACATCTATACAGTTGTATTATTAAGCGTGGTTATATATATTTGTTAACACATTAGTAATAATTTAGAAACGATTAACCATGAAAAAAAATCTACTTGCTTTTAGCATAGTATTATTGGCGGCTTTCGCCAATGCGCAAACGCCTCGTCTTTGTTTGTACGAGGAATTCACCGGAGAGACTTGTCCTCCTTGTGCTTCAACCAATCCCGGCCTCAATGCCATTTTATTATCACCTACCAACGCTACTAAAATCATTGCTATCAAATGGCAAGTGCCTATTCCTTCTGCACCAAGCAATACTTGGTCATTATACCAAACCAACAAAACTGAGATTGATTGGAGATACCGTTCAATCGCCAGCGGTGGATATGGTTATATTCCTGCAGTAACTTATGCTCCTTTCGGTAAAATCGATGGTCAAAGTCAAGCGGTATTTGGCGCTACAGGCACAAATCCTGATCATCCGGCCAATTTAAGTAATGCCATGATTAGCACTGCCCAATCTTATACCTCAGCCTTTTCGGTTACCATGAATCGTGCTTGGGATGTTTCAGGTGCTATTAACTTAACAGTTAACATTCAGGCTACGGCGCCTTTTACTGCTTCAGGAAGTTTGGTTTTCCGCACAGTAATGGTTGAGCGCTTAATTCAGTTCTCGGTTCAATCAGGTACCAATGGCGAAAAAGATTTTGAAGATGTGGCCATTAAATCATACGGCACCTCACAAACCACAGGTTTACAAACCGGTGTGTCGATGGCACCAACATGGACAGTTGGTCAATCACAAACATTTACTTTAAGCTGTATGCCTCCTACTTACGTTCGTAAGAAAAGTGAAATTGCTTTTGTTGGTTTTATTCAAGATGATGGCAATCAAAAAGTAGCACAATCAGTACGTGCCGATAAACAAGCTTTACCTGATGATGCTTTGGCAGTTGCGGCTTATGCCCCATTAACTTGTGCAAGCACCATTGCGCCAAATGTAGATGTACAAAATTTAGGTTTAAATGCCATTACTGCCATGACCATTACTGCTTATGTTGATGGTGTTGCTAGTCCAAATAAAACATTTTGGACCGGCACCTTGGCTCCTACAGCCACTTTAAACGTTCCATTAAACAGCATCAGTGTGCCGGCTGTGTCGGGTGCTCACACATTCTCATATAATATTACAGCCATTAACAACATGGATGTAGATCCAACCAATAACGGCGCTAAAACCAATTTTATGGTAGCCAGTTCATTTATAGGCGTGCCAGTTGCTGAAGGCTTTGCTGGTGCAGCTTTCCCTCCAACTGGCTTTGCATCTATCAATGCAAACAATGGTCCGGCTTGGAGCCGTGTAGTCAATACCGGTGCATACCAAATGGCCCCATTGCATTCAGCGAAATATGACTTCTTTACCAATCCGGTTTTAGGTGACCAAGATGCATTTTATTTACCGCCAATGAACTTAACCGGTGGTAATGTACCAACCTTAGGTTTTGATTGGTCATATGCTCAACGCAGCAATTCTAGCGATGATCAATTGGATATTTTCTTATCTGACAATTGTGGTACTTCATGGACCAATGTTTATTCGAATCACGGTTCAGCTTTGGCTACTTCAGCGCCAATAAACAATGCTTATACACCTGTTGATATTTCTGAATGGCAAAGTTGGAGCATTAACTTAAACAGTTGGAACAAACCAAATGTTCTTTGCAAATTTGTAACCACCAACAACAAGGGCAACAACTTATATTTAGATAACATCAACTTATCGCAAGATTTAACCGGCATCAGCAAAAATGCTGCTAAAGGTTTCAACGTGATGGTGTATCCTAATCCTGCTAACGAAAAAGCAAACATTCAAATAACTTCTGAAAAAGCAGGTACAGCCAAAGTAGTGGTAATAAATACCATTGGTCAAGTTGTATTCGAAAAACAAGTGAACGTATACGCAGGTACAAACACTGCTTATATCGACTTAAGTAATTTCGCAGCCGGTGTGTACAATGTTTCAGTTGATACTGAAAACAATCACGTTGTAAGCAAATTAACTGTAACCAAATAATATTTAATCA
>JBAXXZ010000127.1:0-6269 GCA_037127575.1 Bacteroidota bacterium
GGATTTGTTTTCTTTAACAAGTCAATGGCTTGTTTTTGTTTTTGAATGGCTTCAGCTTCTTTCTCTTCTGCATTAAAGTTTTTCGATAGTTGCGCCGATTTGCTGCCGGCCGTTTTTGCTTCTTCCCTTAAAGTTGCAGCTTGTTGAAAGGCTTGATTAGATTCGCCTTCTAATTTTTGTGCTTCGGCTAAATCTGTTTCTGAACCTTTATTGTCTTTAATTAAACCACTTAAATTTTCTTGGTTTAAGGCACTCATCGACTGGTTGTTGATTTGCGATTCAATTGATGCAGCCAAGTAAGTATCATTGGCTTTGTTTTCTATTCGTTTGGCTTCTGCCAAAGCTTTGGTTTTTTCTGGTGCCGGTTTTTTAGCGGCATCGGCCTCCATTTTTAATGCTTTTTCATGCAAAGCATCCGCTTCAGTTGTCATTTCAGAAGGTGATTTACTCACGGTTCCCGAATTGCCGTCTGATTTTAAGAAAGCTTCAATGGTTTTATCTAATTCTGATTTAAGTTTTTTCTGACGGGCCAAGGCATCATTAATGCGGGCATCGGCTTCTACTTTTAATCTTTGTGCTTCAGGATTTTGATAAGCATTAAAATCAAAATTCTCGTTATCATTTACCACCAAATTAGATTTTAAATCTTCAATTTGTTTAACGGCTTCAGCCGGATTAGAGGCTTGTAAATTTGTAACGCCGCCTTGTGCATTTGAAGAAATGGTTTCTTTGTTGGCAGCTATTTGCTCTGTATTTTGTGCTTTTTGTTTTTGCAAACTTAAAATCTCCTCGTTGATGGTTTGTTTTTGAGCCGGGTCTTTGGTCTTTTTTAATATGGCTTGATTACCTTTAATGGCATCATCGATTTCGCGATTGTAATGACTTAAACCAATGTTTTTTTGTTTAATCTGGTTTGGATCGTTATTAGTAGACGTTACTTTATCGTTATACTTTGCACTTAATTCGTTACTGCTTGCAATGTTTTGCGGAGCTGGTGTTTCAGTCACTTGTGGTTCAGGCGCAGCTTTAAGCGCAGGCTTTGTTTTTGGTTTTACCGTTTTCGCTGCCGGTTTTTTTGCGATATCTTTTGGCGGATTGGCTGTTTCGTCGGTTATCACATTACCATTGTTCAACATTTCTTTTGCACTTAACATGTGGCTTTCAGCCTCTTTCTGTTTTATTTTGGCATCTGTTTGCAAGCTTGTGCCGTAAGCCACAATGTTCTGAGCGGCAAGAGAATCTTTTTGTGCAGAGGCCCTGCGGATATAAGCATTGTTTAACACTTCTGCTTTTTGCGCGTTATCTGTAATGTTGTTTGCAGATTTAATTTCCTCATTTGCTTCAGCTATATTTTTCACGGCTTCGGCCAATAAACCATTGCCTGTTTCTATCACCGACTTGGCATCTTTATCAAACTGTTTGGCTTCTTGCAAATCCTTATTGGCATCTTTAACAACTGTATTGGCTTTGTCTTTGTAATTTTCATTTGGATTGGTGGCAATACTTTCAGTTGGCGTGGCCTCATCAACCACAGGATTAATTTCCGGTTTTGGTTCCTCTATCACTGCAACTGTGTTTTCCGGCACAAGGGGCACTTCAGATGTTTCAACTGTTTGGCTGTTTACCGTTACTGAATTGGTATTAGCAACACCCATTTCTTCTTCAATAATGGTTGGTTTTTTTTCTGCTACTGGTTTTAAACTGTCATTCACCACAGCCACAATTTCAGGCTTCTTAATAATTTTCTTTTCAGGCGATGATACTTCAAGTTTTGCTTTTTTCTCAATCACATCTAAATATTGCAAGTACGTATCCTCATCAGCATTTTCATCAAAATGGTTGATGACTTTTAAACGGCCTTTTTCGTATGTAATTTCTTGTTTAAATGGTCGTGATTGCTCTGCTGTAGGAAGAAGTACTTCTGCGGTTTGTGTTTTAACCCCAGGTGTTTCTACACTGTACATTATTTTTCCGCCGTTGGGTAATTGCATTTTATAATCGCCTTGCTCACTGGCGGCTATTACACCTAATGTAATATTGTTCTCAAGATTGGTGATTGTAATAAAACTGGCTAAGCCTTGTTCTGGTTTCTCCTTCTTTACACTTCCTTTAATTGCCAAGACATCTATCGGTACACGTTCGGTATTAATTTTAAGGACATCAATTTTACCCGGTGGACTTTGGCGTCCTGTACTAAAGGTGGCATTTTTTTCAAGAGAATCTGTAACAAACAAATAATCATCATCAGGTGAATTAATTGGGAACTGCAAATTTTCAGGTGTACTCCAAGTATTGGTGCTTGGGTCGTAGGTAGATTTAAAAATATCATAACCACCCATGCCATTAAAACCTTTACTCGAAAAATAGAGCGTTTGACCATTGGGGTGAAGAAAAGGATAGTCTTCATCAAATTCTGAATTGATGCCATTTACTTTTTGAGGCGGACCAAAGCCATTGGCTGTTTTGGTTACAAAATAAATGTCCTTGCCTGTTTCAGTGTTTTCGCCATAACTGCTAAAAAAGATTTTTGAACTTACACTGGCTTTGGGCAAATAAACAATTGATTTTTCTTTTTTCTTTTTATCAATGGCTGTTCTGAATTCTTCAGGTTTAACCAAAAGTTTGCCGCCAATGCTTTTTAAATCATAGGTTCTGAAGTAATCGGCCTCATTTAGTTGTTTTTTGTTTTTAATTTCTAAATCGGTGAGGTTACTCAATAAACGCTTTCCGTTGGCGCAGGCGCTTATTTCACGGTCAACTTGCAATTTCTTTTGGAGTGAAGGGGAAGCTGTTTTTTTAAATTCATTGTAACATTTTATGGCCTCATCAAAAAGGTAATTAATATGGTAGGCCTTACCCAAATAAAAATATACATCCTTTGGTGATTCTTCTCCACCGGTGGTGGCTTGTTTTAAATAAGGCAAACACTTTTTCTTGTCAGCTTCGCTATATATCATACAAACACCAAGGCGGTAATTGTATTCGGCATCTTTTGGAAAATTGGCTACTAATTGGGCATAATACTTATATGCCTCTGTAAAAGCTTCGTCCTCAAACAGTTTATTTGCCTGTTTTTTGGTATCATCCATGCTTTGCTGGGCACTAAAATGTAAGGGACGCGCGAGCAACAAAAGCAAAAAAACGAAAGTTCCTTTTACAAGTGGTCTTTTAAAAATATTAAGAAAGGTATAAAACCTCAACTGCATAAACAATTCGATAAATTTAAGAATATTTCCCCGTAAATCATGGTAATATTGTAAATATAGGGGCTTAGTTATTGTTATTATGCCCTAAAATAAGATATTTATAAAAAGACATTTGTTTATTAAAATGCCATCTTTTGAAGGAGTCTTCATTTATTTTTCATAAATTTGAATTTGTAAAACTAAAAAAGCAATGATGAAAAAACTTCTATTCTCTACTTGTGTGGCATTTTTTGCCATGACGATGGTAATCAAAGCACAAGCCACCTTAATTCCGGTGACTGATACTTTGCACTATTACTTCAACAAGCATTATTTCAAAACAGGAACTACCATTAACAATTTCCCTTATTACAAATCGGCAGCAGCAACTAGTACCGTGCTAACCCACGTAGGTTCAAGATTTGAGACCAAGGATACCATTGTCATTACCGGTTTAGAGGCTTTTGCCAAAATGGGCCCATCTACATCCCAATTAAAAATTAAAGTAACCTTATACTTGTGTAATCTAGACGGCAGTAACATGCCTATTTTACCTGCCATTGACTCTGTTAGTCAGGATGTTTTTGGAAGTACTAACGCTTATAATGTTATCGGCGGTAACTTTGCAAAACCACGCAAAATTGCCAAAGATTATGCTGTGTTATTTCGTAACATGTCGACGGTTAAAGGAGATACAGTGCATTTGATGCGTACCGCCGGCATGACTTATACTGCTTGGCCGGCTGTGGCTTGGAATAAAAAATATTCTGATAGTTACGGATATGCTAGAAAGTTAGGCACCTTTGTGAGTACCAAGGATTTAAATCTACCTGCATATAATTTTACTGTAGGTACAGATTATGAGTTTTGTGTGGCCCCACGTGTTCAATATACATTAACTGCAAATCACATTCAACCAAATGAAGTTGTTTCACAACAAACAGTTTGTACTTTTCAAGCATTAACATATCAAAATGCTTCTTCATTTCATTTCACGCACCGCATGTTTAACTTGTTGGAATTCTACAAAAAGTGGAACTTATTATCGCCATTAGTTGGTCAACCAATTAATGGTGGATGGCCTGCAGATTCTTCAATCACCTGGAATTTCTTGGATGTTGACCGTGGCCCAACCCGTCCTGATCCTCGTCAGTTTTTACCATATGGTGGTGGAAACAACCAAATTGTGCATTATTCTGATTCGGCTGATTGTTTTGGCGGTTGTCAATTTAGAGCCAATTTAAGATCTATGGGTATTTATGGTAGAAATACCTCTGTGCCTTATCGCGGTAACCAAGATTTCTTATTGTGTGTTGATTATTGTAATGGTGATGCTGCAGGAATTTCAACAAATCAATCGTACGCTAAATTGATGGTGTATCCAAATCCAGTTAACAATGGAAAATCAACAGTTAAAGGTTTGGTTGGTAAAAATAGCATTGATGTTTATGATATGCTTGGCCAATTGGTTCACCACGAAATGACCGAGCAAGAAAGTGTTCAAATTGATTTATCAAAACTGGCCTTGGGTAATTATGTTATTCGAATTGCCAACGACAGAAATCAAAACAAAACTTTGAAACTTCAAAAAGCTGAATAATTTTTAGAATTATTTTTCTAAGCCCTCCATCAAAAATGGGGGGCTTTTTTTTGCCTTGAATCAACAAATCAAACCTTATAAATAAGGCTGCACTTTATTCTTTTAGGCAAATTATTATTGCTAAATTTGAACACAACAATTTAATCTTATGCGAATTATTGAGTTTAGAGAAGCTTTGCGCGAAGCCATGAGTGAAGAAATGCGCCGTGATGACAAAATATTTTTGTTGGGAGAGGAAGTGGCTGAATACAACGGTGCTTATAAAGTAAGCAAAGGCATGTTAGCCGAATTTGGTGCAAAAAGAGTAATCGATACACCTATTGCAGAACTTGGTTTTGCCGGTATTGCCGTTGGTGCTGCCGCAAATGGTTTAAGACCCATAGTTGAATTTATGACCTTTAATTTCAGCTTGGTGGCAATTGATCAAATTATTAATAGCGCTGCAAAAATGTATAGCATGAGCGGCGGTCAATACAATGTACCCATTGTTTTTAGAGGTCCTACCGCTAGTGCAGGCATGTTAAGCTCACAACACTCACAGGCATTTGAAAATTGGTTTGCCAATTGTCCGGGTTTAAAAGTAGTAGTCCCTAGCAATCCCTATGATGCAAAAGGTTTATTAAAAAGTGCCATTCGCGATAATGATCCTGTTATTTTTATGGAAAGTGAGCAAATGTATGGCGATAAAGCCGATGTGCCCGAAACAGAATACACCATTCCAATTGGTTTGGCCGACATAAAAAAAACCGGTGATTCAGTCACAATTGTTTCTTTCGGTAAAATATTAAAAGTGGCCATGGCTGCTGCTCTAGAGCTAGAAAAAGAAGGCATTCATTGCGAAATTGTAGACCTTAGAACAGTTCGTCCGATTGATTACGACACAGTGATAAATTCAGTAAGAAAAACAAACAGGTTGGTTATTGTTGAAGAAGCTTGGCCTTTGGCAAGTATTTCTTCTGAAATTTCCTTTAAAGTTCAAAAGGAAGCATTTGATTATTTGGATGCACCCATTTTAAGGGTTACCACAGCCGATACACCTTTGCCTTATGCACCAACTTTAATCGAGGCCAGCTTGCCTTCAGTGGCCAAAGTAATAAAGGCCGTAAAAGAGGTAATGTATGTGCGAAAATAATTGCCCATTTAAACAATCACTTTAAGTTAATTCATGCGTATAGCCTTGGTTACAGATGGTATTTGGCCTTATGTGCTTGGCGGTATGCAAAAGCACTCATTTTACCTCTGTAAATACCTGGCAAAAAACAAAATTACCGCGTGGATGGTGCCGATTTGATTCTAAAAGAGAATGAGTATATGCCTGACCTGATGCATAAGAAGATGGTCGAATTTTTGACAAAAAACAAAAACAATCCATTCTTCGCCTATTATTCTATGTCACATGTTCATGGCGAAATTACCAGAACTCCAGACAGTAAATCCACAACTACGGATTTTTACGACGATAATATTACTTACATGGATAAATT